>JBOFGJ010000096.1:0-15816 GCA_051649065.1 Flavobacterium sp.
TACATATTTAAAGTTGGAACGAGGATTATCGATGAACTCTGTGGATAGCTATGAGTTAGATATTCGTAAGTTTATCAACTATCTAGATGGCTTTGAGGAAAAGTATAGTATTGATTCTATAGATACGAGTGTGGTTCAGGGTTTTCTATACAGTATAGCTGAAGTTGTGGCTCCGACTACACAGGCTAGAATAATAGCGGGGCTAAAGAACTTTTTTAATTACTTTATATTGGAAGGATATATTAAGAAGTCTCCTGTTGAGTTAATTGATACTCCTAAGACGGGACGTAAGTTACCTGATATTTTAAGTGTAGAAGAGATTGATTTGCTGATAGGTGCTATAGATCAGTCTACTCCAGAAGGTTTTAGAAACAAAGTGATGTTAGAGACATTGTATAGCTGTGGGCTGCGTGTTAGTGAATTAGTGGGACTTCGTCTATCTGATTTGTTCTTCGAAGAAGGGTTTATTAGAGTGATAGGCAAGGGGAGTAAGCATCGTTTTGTACCTATTGATACCAATACGATGGAGTTAATAGTGCTGTATAACGACTCTATTCGCGCTCATATGGTAGTAAAGAAAGACAGTTCTGATATCCTATTTTTAAATAGAAGAGGAGGGCAATTAACTCGTGCTATGATATTCACGATTATTAAGCGATTAGCAGTCGAAATTAGCCTACAGAAGAATATTAGCCCTCATACCTTTAGACATTCATTTGCAACCCATCTATTAGAGAATGGTGCTGATATTAGAGCGATACAGCTAATGTTAGGCCATGAAAGTATAACTACTACAGAGATCTATACACATGTCTCTACTGAGCGTTTAAGATCTGTTTTAGAAGAGTTTCATCCTAGATCATCTAAGAATTAAAAAGGGGAGGCTAAAAAAATTACTAAGACTGATTGAGTTGTTTATGTCGCTCAAACGATAATTGAAAAGTTTAATCTGGGTTAAAGTAAATATTTTGCATCCTGATCTTTTACTACTGCCACGTCAATACTTCTTCAACATTACCACAACCTTGTTCTACTAGAAACTGTTTTTATTGAAGAATTGTTGACTCACTGTTGAAGAACTCTTGTCTCAAATAAATTGTTTAGCCCTTAACTTTTAATGTTTATCTGGAATAAAGTAAGATTTTAGAGATATAAAAAAAGAGCTATTGAATCTTCAATAGCTCTTTTTTGTTGACAGAATGTCTTTATTATTTAGCAATGTTAATTGCTCTAGTTTCTCTGATTACAGTGATCTTCACTTGACCTGGATAAGTCATTTCAGTTTGGATCTTTTGTGAGATGTCGAAAGATAGAGTAGCTGCCATTTCATCAGTTACTTTTTCACTTTCTACGATAACACGTAGTTCACGTCCAGCTTGGATAGCGTAAGCATTCTTAACTCCGTTAAACTCATTAGCGATGCTTTCTAAGTCTTTCAGACGTTGGATGTATGAATCTAATACTTGACGTCTAGCACCTGGTCTAGCACCTGATATAGCATCACATACTTGGATGATAGGAGAGATTAATGTAGTCATCTCTATCTCATCATGGTGAGCACCGATAGCATTACATACTTCTGGTTTTTCACCGTATTTCTCAGCCCACTGCATACCTAAAATAGCGTGAGGTAATTCACTTTCTGTTTCTGGTACTTTACCGATATCGTGAAGTAATCCAGCACGTTTAGCTAACTTAACGTTTAATCCAAGCTCAGCTGCCATTAATCCACATAATTTAGCTACTTCACGTGAGTGTTGTAGTAAGTTTTGTCCATAAGAAGAACGATATTTCATTCTACCTATTATTTTGATTAACTCAGGGTGTAAACCGTGAATACCTAAATCAATAACTGTTCTTTTACCTATCTCGATAATCTCCTCTTCGATTTGTTTAGTAGTTTTAGCTACTACCTCTTCGATACGAGCAGGGTGGATACGTCCGTCTGTTACTAATCTGTGTAAAGATAGACGAGCTATTTCTCTTCTTACAGGATCAAAACAAGATAAGATAATTGCTTCTGGTGTATCATCTACAATGATTTCTACTCCTGTAGCAGCCTCTATAGCTCTAATGTTTCTACCTTCTCTACCGATAATTCTACCCTTTACATCATCAGATTCAATATTGAATACAGATACACAGTTCTCTACTGCTTCTTCTGTACCGATACGTTGAATAGTTCCGATAATAATCTTCTTAGCCTCTTGTTGAGCAGTAAGTTTAGCTTCTTCGATAGTTTCTTGAATAGACGCCATAGCATTTGCTTTAGCTTCTGTTTTAAGACTCTCGATGATTTGACCTTTAGCTTCTTCAGCAGTTAATCCTGAGATAATCTCTAATTGTTCTACTTGAGAGCGGTGAAGTCTATCTACTTCTTCTTGTTTCTTTTCAACAATTTCAAGTTTCTGATCATATTCAGCTACTTTTTTCTCACTTTCATCATTCGCTTTCTTAGCCTTAGCTAATTCACTTGAAATTTGAGATTCTTTATCTCTAGTTCTTTTCTCTGCTTCAGCGATCTTTTTATCACGCGCTAAGATTACTTGTTCATGTTCAGATTTTAACTCTATAAACTTCTCTTTAGCTTGTAATATCTTCTCTTTTTTTATTGCCTCTCCATCTGTCTTGGCATCGCGTATTAGCGTCTTTGCCTCATTCTGTGCGTTAGACAATATTGAGGAAGCATGGTTTTTTTCTAGGTACTTTGCTACCATGAAGCCTATTGCGGCACCAATCACTATTCCCCCAATGATCATTAGTATTTCCATAAATGTTTCTATAAATTATATATAAAAAAAGCCCACACTAGTTGGAGTTGCGTAAACTCAAAAGATAACAAGTTTTGAGTTAGCTTGCTTTTCAAGGATCTGCGCAAGGCAGCATGCTTTAGTTGCAAAGATTCACCCATTTTAATTTGTTGGTGTTAAGTTTATCAAACAGTACTAATGTGAGCAGTATTTTTAGTATCTTATGTTAAGAACGTATTGTTATATTTTCTTCGAGAGAACACGATCTAAAGCCTCATCCAACCTGATTAAACGTTCTACAGATTTGTTATAACTATCTGTCGTATCAATTGTCTTTTGTTCATTCTGTGATGCGAACTGTAATGCACACATCGCCAAAACATCTTGCTTATCTCTTACAGCATAATTTTCCTCAAATTGATGTATCATTAAATCTATCTTCTTAGATGCCGATCGCAGTCCTTCTTCTTGTGAGTAGGCTACTGTTAGAGGATAAACTCTATCAGCTATAGATAATTTAATTTTTAATTGTTCATCTTTTTGACTCATATTATCCCTTATTTAGTGAGATGAGCTATACATTGATCTATCTCTTTAATCAATGAATTTATCTTGAGTTTCGTATCTCGTCTATTTTCTTCACTGCCCAATAGTGAATTCGCTAATTGTATTGATTCATACTTTTTGTAAATTGAGTCTAATTGAGTCTCGTTTTTCTGAATCTCCTCTTGTGCTAGTTGCAAACTACTTTTTAGTTGTTTGTTCTCTGCTTCCAAGGTACTTAGTCTTTGCATAAGTTTAGCAAACTTTACCTCTAAAGAATTAATTATATCAGTTAGTTCACTCATTATGCTTCTTATTCACTATCCTTTCAACAAAGTTACAATTAGTATTTAAATTTAAAAAGTTTTCTATAAAAAAAATGGTAAATAGTCTTTTATTTTATATTGCTGACAGCTATGTGTTTCATTTTTAGCGATAATGTTATTTTTTATAAAGGTATTATGTAATTTAGCGGAAAAGTTTAAAGTTATTATGAAAGTTAATTTACTAACAGGCGTTTTTATTAGCGCATTTAGTACTATTGTACATGCCCAAAGTCAAGAAGTATTTAATAGTCCGCTGAATATTTCTATCCACGCTTCAGGTAATTTTGGAGAGCTGCGTGGAACGCATTTCCATACTGGACTTGATATTAAAACCCAACAACGTATAGGCTTGCCTGTATATGCCCCTGCAGATGGTTTTGTATCGCGTATTAAAGTTTCGACTTGGGGATATGGCAAGGCATTATATATAGATCACCCTAACGGACAGACTACTGTTTATGGGCACTTAGATTCGTATGCAGGTGATATTGCTAAATTGGTTTTAGATAGACATTATTCAGAGAATAATTTTGAGATAGAGATATTCCCTCGTAAGAATGAATTAGCTGTAAAGAAAGGGCAAATAATAGCTTATACAGGTAATACAGGTGGTTCTGGTGGACCACATTTACACTACGAATTTCGTGATACCAAAACTCAGAATATCATTAATCCACTTAGAGAGGGGTTAGATAAGCTATTGACAGATACACAAGCTCCTACTATCAACGGATTATATGTTTATCCTGTTGGAAGTAATGCCTCTGCCAATGAAAACGAGACACCAACGCAGTTGTCATATGTAACTCAGAAAGATGGTTCTCTTTTGGCTAGCCCAGTAAAAGGACGTGGCGATTTAAGTTTCGGTATTGATATTCACGATACGGCTAATTTTAATACCAATAAGAATGGGGTGTATATGGTAGAGACTTCTGTTAATGGTAAGCCGTTATTCTCTTATAAGTTCGACTCGTTTTCTTTTAATGAGACTGGGTTTGTAAATGCTTTAATAGATTATGAACGCTATCTAAATACCAAAAAGAAAGTACAACGCCTTTTCTTTGATAAACCTTATGCATTATCTGTATTAACTGTTGATGCGAATAAAGGGGTGTTTAATGTGAAGAGTGGACAGAATTATAACTACACGATTGTATTGTCCGATTACCACGGTAACAAGACCACGATTAAAATACCTGTAGAATATTCTAGCGCCGTAGCGAAGACTAAAAAGACAATCCCAACAGGTGAATATAAAATAAACTCGGATAGGGATTATATATTCGAAAAAAATAAAGTAACAGTTAGTATTCCTGCAAAGACTTTTTATAATGACTTTTTAATGGATATGTCTGTAGAGAATGAGGTGTTGAAGTTACACAAACCTGTGGTGCCATTAGCGAAGAGTATGTCTATTACTTTTGATACTTCAGGGATGACTATCGCTAATCGTGATAAGTCTTTTATCGCTAGAGTAGATGGAGGTAAGCGTGATTATTTTAAAACAACCAAAAAAGGTAACTTATGGACCATTTATACGAAGAGCTTTGGTGATTATAAGATTATCGCAGATGAAAATGCACCTACTATAGATAAAGCGAGCTTTACTGAAGGGCAATGGTTAAGTAACGAATCTGAAATCTCATTCTTAGTTAGAGATGATATATCAGGAATAGATACTATCAATGGTTATATCAATGGCAATTGGATATTGTTAGATTTCGATTATAAGACTCGTAAGATCTTACATAAGTTTAGCGATGGCAAGGTAGTATCTGGACGTAATGATGTAGTGATAAAGGTAAAGGATAACGTAGGAAATGAAGGAGTGTATGAATCACACTTCTTTAGAGGGTAATTTATCTTCAACCCAGATTAAGCATTAGCCAAATACTGCAAAGTATTTCTACTTCATATCTCTTTCATTTCTTCTAAAATCATACTACAGTATGCTTTTTCATAAATTCAGAGCTATTATTTATAATTGCTTTTCGTTTATATGTCTATCGCTTAATCTGGGTTCAAATAGATATTAATGAAAGAGAATCACTTAGGTGGTTCTTTTTTGTTTATAAAAAATGATAATTAGTGTTGTTAATTGAGATTACTATTTATGTATCTTTGGAGTATTAATTTTTCTATTATGAAAGTAAGAGTAGGACTGTTTTTAGGAGCCTTATTATTAGTTGTTGCTTGTAAACAAGAAGCAGAGAAACCTAAAGTTATCTATAAAGAAGATGGTACACCAGCTACCTCTACAGAAACGGTTACGGATAAGAATCGTACGGAAGATATCCGTATCGCTGATTTGCCTGTGTTAATGGGACAGTCAGATTATTTAGTACATCCTATAGGAGAAGTACGCGTATATAGCTATTCTTCTAAAAGTGGTATGAGTAAAGTGAACCAAACTTCTTATACAGTGTCTAATTATGCTCCTTTTGAACTAACAGGATTTTTAGAGAATTTGATGTTCCAACATAAGGATTCGTTACAGATTAGACCTCTTACGAATAAGAAAGTACAGATACAAAGTGTTACTTATTTGAATACTATCGCAGAGAAAGCAAAGAAGAATATATTAGTGTATAGCATATTTGATGCTGATACGAATAGAGATGGTAAGCTAGATGCTAATGATATCAAAACGCTTTATATCAGTAAAGGAAGTGGGAAGAACTTTAAAAAGCTTACTGTTGATCTTCACGAATTGCTTGACTGGAGTGTAATCGATTCGCAAAACAGATTATACTTTAGAACAATAGAGGATATCAATAAGAATGGTGCTTTTGATAAAGATGATAATGTGAACTACTATTATATTGATTTATTGAGTAAAGAATGGGAAGTAGTGAGCTATGACCCATTTAATGTCAATACCCCATTAGAAGTAGAAGAACCAAAATAAAATATAACAAAAAACTCGTGAAGTAATTCACGAGTTTTTTGTTTTTAACCCATAATACGCAATAGACATATAAACAAAAGTAATTATACAAAATAGGTCTGAATTAGCGATTAAAGCATACTATAGTATGGTTTTAGAGCTAATGAAAGGGCTATAAAGTAGAATTTCTTTGTAGTATTTGGCTAATGCGGAATGTGGGTTTATACAGTTTACTATTTTTCAGTCATAGATTCGACTCTGTTTTTTAAAGCATTATTCATTGCTTCAAATCCTAAACGGGTGTCAGTGTTTAGTTTTTTCTTTAAAAGAGGAACGAGTATGCCCTTAAATTCTTCACTATGTATAAACAGACAGTTATGATCATCTATTGTTTTTAGTTCAAATTGATGATGTCCATCGAATAAGCCATTTATCCATAGTTTCCCTTGCCAACTAAACAGTTCTTCATTTTTTTTAGTGTGTACGATTGGTCTAAACCTCATCGTTGGTAGGATTATTTCTAACGGCATTCCGATAGAAGCTATACCTGTTATAGATTTGATAAATGGATTCCAATAGGCGTATTCATTAAAGTCCATCAGCACATCCCAAACCTCTTTTTTACTTGCCTTTATCTGTATGCTTGTTTCTATTCTCATGTCTATGTATTTGATAAGGACAAAGGTTAGCTTTCAGCGGCAATACTTTCTTGATTAATATCAAGAAAGTACAACTATACTTTTTTGATTATATAGTCATCTTTAGGTTTATTCCCAAGGTTAAAGTGAAGCACTTCACCGAAGTCTACAGGTATTTTAAAAGTATTGCTTAGAGGAGTCTGTAAGATATAGTTCCATATACAACGTATCGGCCCAGCGTGTGTGACTAACAGAACCTTAGTATAGTTCAGATGTCTTAATTCATTTAAAAAAGCAGTTATTCTATCCTGTACCTTGAGTAGATTCTCACCATAGGGAGGACAACAGTGTGCGATATCATCCATCCAATTTTGTAGTTGTTCTTTCGGAATGTCGTCCCATTTATTCATTTCCCATTGCCCGAAATTCATCTCCATTAGTCTATCATCCGTTGAATAATGAGGTGAAAAATCATCTGCTATGAATGTACATCTCTTCAGTGGACTAGAGATTACAGTATCTAGATCTGTAGGGATTCTATCTTTAAATAAAGCTATCTCATCAGGATAGTCATTTAGGAGGTTCACATCTGTCTGACCGTAACAATGTCCTGGAGGGACATCTACTTTCGTATGACGTATTACATAAATTTCCATAGTGTTAGTGTTGTTAAGTAAAATAAGACTTCACATACCTGTTGAATTGTGCCTAGACAGTCTCCAGTATATCCGCCTATATGTTTTTTAAAGTACATTGCTAAATACATTTTTCCGAGGTAAGAAACGAAAAAAGGAATAATAAATAACCAACTATCAAATAGGAAATAAGGGATAATAGTTAGTATTAATGAACATATTAATGAGGTGTAAGAAGGCTTCTGCTGAGCCATTGGTTTAGACTTACTATCATCAGTATCTCTTACATATTTATGTGTGTAAATCGTAGTAGCCGCAGCAAATCTACTCGTCACGTGTCCATTAATCATAGTTATCAAGAGTAGTGAGGTAGATAAATGAGCTAACTCTACTAGCGCTAAAAACTTTAGCAATAGTAACAATACAATACCGATAACACCATATGCTCCGATACGACTGTCTTTCATAATAGTCATAATCTTGTCCTTGCCATATCCACCACCGAAAGAGTCACATATATCTGTGAATCCGTCTTCGTGAAATGCCCCTGTCATTAATACAGTCCCTATAATGGATAAAACTATTGCTATTTCTTCTGAGAATAAGTAAGATGCAAAGATATATACGAGTACAGACATTGCTCCAACGATATAACCGATGAGTGGAAAGTACTTCTGTGATTTGTTCATAATCTCACTGCTATAAGGTACTTTAAACGGAATAGGTATCCTAGTGAAGAACATTACAGCTGTGAGAAAATAGATTAGTTCTTTTTTTATCATTTATTAGAGACATTAGCAGACTCAAAACTAGCCATTTCGTTTAAGAATGCTACTGCACTCTGGATAAGTGGGTAGGCTAGAGCGCATCCTGTTCCTTCTCCTAAGCGCAAGTTCATGTCTAAAATAGCTTGTTCGTTAAACGAGCGAAGTAATAGCTGATGCCCTTTTTCATCTGATTTGTGACAGAATATAGCGTTGTCTGTAATCTTTGGTTCTATGTTAGATGCGCATAAGAATGCACTTGATGCAATAAACCCATCTACTAATATAATCATCCCTTGTTTATACGCTTCTAGCATAGCCGCACAGATTTGTGCGATCTCATAACCACCAAATTGTAATAAGGCTTCTTTAGCATTTTTTGGTTTAGGATGAGTCTCTTTTATAGTAGTAAGGATATTCTTTTTGCGGGCAAGTCCCTCATCATCTAACCCTGTACCTTTACCGACACACTGATCAATAGGAAGATCTAGTAATGAACTCATCAGTAGAGAAGCAGAAGAAGTATTTCCTATCCCCATCTCGCCAAATCCTATAATATTCGTACCTGTCTGTGCGATATCTTTCACGATGTCTTTTCCTGAAGTGAAGCAGTAGGCTAGTTCATCAGCAGTCATTGCATTGCCTGAAATCATATTATGTGTACCTAGACCTGCCTTAGCTTGTATCAAATCGGGATGCGGTTCGAAAGGCTGACTCACACCAGCATCGACTACTTTAAGATTAATATTATGCTGTTTACAGAATACATTGATAGCAGCTCCCTTGTTTAAAAAATTAAGTACCATCTGATAGGTTACTTCAGCAGGATAGGCGCTAACACCTTCTTTTGCTAATCCGTGATCAGCAGCGAAGACGATTATAGTGGGATTAATTAATGTTGGTGTCAGTGTTTGTTGAGCTTTACCTATTTTGTAAGCTATCTTTTCTAGTAGACCTAAAGCGTGTAGTGGTTTCGTCTTTAAGTCTATTTTGTTTTGTAATTGTTGTTCTAAATTCATTTTATAGTTTTTTTGGGTGGTGACAAATATAGAGTCTTAAGCTTAGAATACGTGGTAGTCAGATTAATAACTTAATTATTCTTTTGCTACCTTTTTTCTAATTCTACTTAATGTTTCTGGTGTTATCCCTAGCATAGAAGCGATGTATTGATGTGGTACTTCATTAAATAGAGAGCCTAGTTGTTTAAAGAATGCAGCGTAACGCTGTTCTGCTGACAGAGAGATAAATTGGAATATGCGTTGCTCCATTTGTTCAAAACAATGGGCTATAAATACCTTCTCCTTCTCATGCCAATTGTTTACTTGTGAAGCGAGTTTTTGATAGTCATTTTGGTTGATATAGACTGCTCTTACTGGAGTTATAGCTTCTATCGTCCACTTAATAGGAGAGCCAAATATCCAAGCAGAGAGATCTGTCATAAAGTAGTCTGGACTACCTATCCATTGTGTGATTTCTTTGTCCTCGTGTATTGCATAGACTCTCACATAGCCTGATAAGATAAAATAGAGTGGACAACTATGCTGCAGTGGGGAGATCAGTATCTCTGCTTTATCAAAAGAGATAGTCGTGAATAAGTCTTCCGCTATACTAGCCTCTAAAGGAGACAGCGCTAAGAGATGTTGTAGTTGAGTGGTTAATGTCATAGTCAGTGAAAGATACAAAAAAAACGCCTATAAGGCGTTTTTAAAATTATTGTTGCACTTCAGCAGTAGGTACTTGTTCAGTTTTTACTTGTGCTTCTTGTGTTTTTCTTTCTTTGATATACTCATTTAGTTGTTTACCATATTTACGAGCAGTTACCTCTTTAGATAACGAGTTATATACAGTATCTAACAGTTTAGTATTCGCATCATATAGCTCTGTTAAAGCGATGTAAGGGCTGGCATCAGACTCCTTGTGATTAATTGCAAAGTTTACAGCATTTAAGTACTTGCGTATCGTTAACTTCTTAGATAGATTCACTAAGCTATCTTTTTTCGAATCGTTCTTTTCTTTCTCAGCATTAAAGATGTCTACTAATAGATTATTCTGTCTATCTACGATAATAGAGCGAGTCTTGATATATTCATCATAAGTCTCTTGAGATTTAGAACCTGTTACTTTAGCATCACTATAGAAGTTCTTAAGAGACGTATTGATTGTCATCTGACCTGGCTCAGCGAAGAACATAATTTGGTTATCTTGAGAGTTAGTATGCCCTCTGTCTAATGTCAAATAAAATACCTCAGGTGAGTCAATATTTAAGCTAAACTTAAATTTAGAATCTCCGTTTACAGTTAGTGAATCGATAGCTTTTACTACCGTATCCTGTATTTGATATAGATATAATTTACCTTGTTTAAATCCATCGACGTTACCAGTCACAGTAAGATTGCCTTTAGATTCTTCTTTATTACAAGATACGAATATAGCTCCAGTAACAAGTAGCAGAGCGCAGATGATTTTTTTCATATTATTATTTGAATAAGTCCATTCCTGGGATATTTGGCATACCATCTTTAGCTGCAGCCGCTAGTTCAGCTTCATTGATAGCTGAAGCTTTATCTATAGCGCGATTAAGCACCATAATAAGATAGTCTTCTAATTGGTCTTTGTCTTCCATTAATTCATCAGAGATAGATAAAGAGCGGATAGTTCTATTAGCAGTCAACGTTACTTTTAGCATCCCGTCATTACTTTGATCATCTACCAAGACAGTATCTAATCTTTTTTTAGTCTCCTCTATTTTTGCTTGGGTTTCTTGAAGTTTACCCATCATACCCATTAAGTCTCCAAACATATTTAATGTATTTAAATTAGTGTCGCAAAAATATTAAAATCTTTTGAACAAGTACATTTTTGTTAGAGAATAGTTAAGTTTTGTTTGTTATCATTTGTAATCAGTACGTTAACTGATATAAGTTGGATTGTTTGTAATCTCTTAGTGATAACTTATAAAAAAAGCGACCTAGTTACTTGGGGATAACTAGGTCACTTAAGAAAAAGAAAGTTTATTGTTTTTGTTGCGAATAGATAAATACATATACCGTGCCAAAAAATATAACAATTGTTGTTTTAGAAGCTTAGCGTATTATTTTAATGTATTTACTGCGTTTGTAGAAAGAGAAAAAAGTTTGTAGTTTACAATGTAATGTCAAGAAGTATATTTCACTCTTTATTTAAATCAGAACGATGTATAAAACTTAATCTACAGCAAGTGAAAAGGAGTGTTTCTTGACATATTTTTGTAAGACAAAGATTTAATAATCCAAAAATAGATAGATATGAAAGAAGAATATGTAACTTTAGAAGTAGTTAAAAATACTGATACGAAACGTTTTGAGTTGACAGTTGATGGTTATACAGCATTTATAGATTATGAAGAAGAAGGAAAAGTGATAAAACTTATCCATACAGAAAGTCCAGAAGAGTTAGCAGGTAGAGGTGTTGCAACTGCTTTAATTGAGAAGAGTCTGATGTATATAGCTGATAAAGGATATGAATTATTTCCATTATGTCCTTTAGTATATGCCTATATCAAGCGCCATCCTGAATGGAAACGTATTGTATCAACAGATTTTCCAGCATACGATAAACTATAAAAAAAGATAAGCTATGAAAATATTAGGATTTGCAGCGAGTATATCTAGTACTTCGATTAATAAAAAATTAGTGGAGTTTACCCTATCGATGGTTCCTGATGGAGAACTTGAGGTGATTGATTTAAATGATTATCTAGTACCTTTATTCTCAGTAGATCAAGAGAAGTATGGTTTTCCTGAGGGAGCAGACCGTTTCTTAGAGAAGATAAAAGAGTCAGATGCTATTATCTGTTCGATGTCTGAGCACAATCGAAATTGGACAGCAGCTTTTAAAAATCTATTTGACTGGTGTTCTCGCAAGGAGTTAAAATTATGGCAGGACAAACCTATGTTTGTTATGTCGACTTCTCCTGGTGGATATGGCGGTCAGAATTCACTGAATATTGCTAAGACCGTATTCCCACAGTTCGGTGCACAAGTGATAGATACCTTCGCATTGCCTAAATACTATGAGAATTTCGATGAGATCAATGGTATTGTCAATGTAGAGCTAGTAGCAGAGTTAAAAGAGAAAATAGCGAAGTTTAACGAGGGACTAAAATAGGTTTTTGGAGATGTTTGTCTTATAATAGTGTGAATTAAAATATGAAGTGACTCTTACTAGTGGCACAATAAAATATTCAAAGGTTTGAAAGTAAAGATTTCCCTGTAGCGATGTCTAATATTACATTTTATCCTAACAAGGAAATGTATTTACAGTTTTATGAAGCATATTTTCCTAATGTGGAGTATGGACTTGGAATAGATGTTTCTTTTGAGTGTGATAGGATAAGTTCTATTGATATTCTAGAGGCAGATGAGAGCAAAATGATAGACCAAGATAAAAGTATGATACAAGAGAGATGGGAACAGAGTGAAGTAGTTGGATTAGATGTTATCACATACGCTAATGGAGATATAGTTAATATTGAAATTACGGTAAGTAAAGACCTCAAGAATGAATATACTTATCAGAAAAATTATGTTTTTGATTATTTAGATAAGACGAATTTACCCACTTTACTAAAGGAGTATAAAGGTGATGTTTGGGTTGGAGTTGATGTTTTTGGTAGATTGGAAGTAGAGGATTATGTGATAGTATGTGGTGATGGTGGTATGGGAAACGAAGGGTATATCGCTCGTCTTGATCTAGAGAATAGGTTAGTTTGGTCGTTGTTTTCTACTGTATCTAATCCTTTTATGAAGATAGTTTTAGATGGGGATTTTATCTATGTGCAGTCTTCTCATAATTTTTGGATGGTAATCAATAAGATAGATAATACTCAAATTAGCATTATTAATCATTCTCCTAAATAAAAGGACTTGTATAAGGAATTTACCCTAACAATAAATAGTTTATTGTTGTTTGTAAAAGATAAATAACAAAGGTCAGAGGGAATATCTCTGACCTTTGTTATATAAATTAGGCTTGTTTGCGTTCTCTCTCTATTTGTTTTTCAGCCCAGAGTTTTAAGTGTTCTATAAACGGCATAAGCTCTTTACCTGTATCCGTAAGTGAATACTCTACGCGTGGAGGTAGCTCTTGATAAGCTTCTCTGTGTACGATATGATCCTCTTCTAATTCACGAAGGGCTTGAGTAAGCATCTTAGGAGTGATATCAGATAGTGCTTTTCTCAGTTCCCCATACCTCATGATGTGCTTAACATGTAGATACCATAAGATACGCCCTTTGTATTTTCCACCGATTCTTCTAAAGGCATAGTCAACAGGACAAGAAGGTTCGTTAGGGATTATTTTTTTCATAAATCTTTTAAAAATAGTGAACTGATATACAGTATTAGTATAGTTTAAGTAACTAAGATACATAAAAGTACCTACTTGACTTATGGTATAAAGGTAGATACTTTTGGTTAAAACTTTAAATAAAAACAATGAAAGCAATCATATTAAATCAAGCAGGACCAGTAGAGAACTTGGTATTAGCTGAAGTGGCTGTACCTGTGATAAAACCAAATGAAGTATTAGTACAAGTAAAAGCAATAGGTATCAATCCTGTAGATGTAAAGTCAAGAGCGTATGAAGGAGTGAAACAATGGATATTCGGCGAAGATTATCCTGTGACATTAGGATGGGATATATCAGGTGTGGTGACACAAGTAGGAAATGAAGTGACTAAATTTAAGATAGAAGATGAGGTATTTGGTATGGTTAATTTCTTTGGGATAGGTAATGCGTATGCAGAGTATGTAGCTGCTGATGCTACACACCTTAGTTTATTACCTCACAATGTTACTTTTAAAGAAGGTGCAGGTATTGCGATGGTGGGAAGTACTGCTTACCAAGCATTAGTAAACGTGGCAAAAATAAAACAAGGGGATAAAGTATTAGTACACGCTGCATCAGGTGGTGTAGGACATATAGCAGTACAGATTGCTAAGGCAAAAGGGGCGTATGTAATAGGAACATCCTCTGCTAAGAATAAAGCTTTTGTGATGTCATTAGGGGCTGATGAACATATTGATTATACTAGTGAAAAGTTAGTTGATAAGGTAGAAGCAGTAGATATCGTGATCGATACGGTACAAGGAGATACACTGTTAGAATCTGTAAAAGTGGTTAGACAAGGAGGAACTATAGTGACACTTCCTTCTCCTGAGATTAGCGAAGATGCTTTAGCATTAGCTAAAGAGCGCGAGGTGAATATTGTGTTTATGATGGTAGAGTCTAAAGAGGAGACAGTAGAAGCAGTTGCTCAGCTAATGTCAGAGGGGGGAGTGAAAGTACATATTAGTGAGGAGTTCTCTTTTGAGGATATGGGTAAAGCTCATTTGGCTGTGGAAACGAATAGAACAGTAGGGAAAGTAGTGGTGAGTATTTAATTACGAATGAAGTGTAGGGGCGATTCTTTGTGGTCGCCCTTTGGGAGAATTAAGAATGTTTCACTGGGTTTATACGTTTTAATGACAGTGAATAGTATAGTTATTATAAAGTTAAGAGAAAGGAGATTATAAAGTATAATGAATATATTTAGAATCTTAACAACGAACTAATAACATAATGAAAAGATTTTTTACACTGTTTACACTATTGATTTGTATGGTTTCTTTTGCTCAGCAAAGAGAGTTGAAAGAGGTAAGTTCTGAAAGTATAATACATGTATGGGGATTAGTCAAATATAAACATCCTAATGTGAGTAGAGGTGGTTATGATATGGATCAAGAATTCTTAAAAGCGTATTCTACTCTAGAAACGATAAAGAACGAAGAGGCTTTAAATACGTTCTTAAAGCAATGGATAAAACAGTTCGATTCATCAAAATATCCTTTAAAAAATGACGGTATTAAAGTAAGTGAAGATAAATTATTTACAGTTAATGCTAGATTTGAATGGATAGATAGTGGTCTCTATGATAAGGAATTAAAGTCCATTTTGACAGACTTAAAAGACAATACTAATTATGGTAAGTATTATCTAACTAATCGTAAAATATCTTCTATCGTTAAGTTTGATCATGAAAAGCCGTTGCCTAACTTTAGCAATGAGAATGAAAGTCACCGTATGCTGTTTTTATCTTCTTTTTGGAATAGTATGCGTTATGGCAATGTGAATATTTATCTGACTGATATGCCATGGGATGATGTGTTGACTGAGTTTGTTCCAAGGTTTAAGACGACTGTAGGAATAGAATTTGAGTATCTAAAAGATGAGCTTTTCGTAAAATTGAACGATT
>JBOFGJ010000097.1:0-1217 GCA_051649065.1 Flavobacterium sp.
ATTATTACATTTTATTAAACAACAAACAAGTAGTAACTAAACTCACATTTAGCCTATGATTAAACTTTAGTTTAACTAAATCTTATCGATGTAGATTGATTTGACATTAACTCTTTAATGTTAGATGGCTACCCTATTACCTATTTAGTTAGAGTTATAACACATTTTGCGCTAGGTCTAAAAACAGTTTTTAGATGCGTACAGGATAACTATTGCTTTTAATTCACACATAAAATAGTTCGTTCATCCATTCGACTAAAAGGCAATATTAATTAGTTAGTAAGGAAAAAAGCTATGAAATAAGTCTCTCCTACTGTGCTATTTATTAATCACACTTTAAAACTATTAATTATGGAGAAAACCGCTTGCTGTAGGGCTTTAGCCTAGGTTGGTTAATTATAGGCTTAGTCCTTAGTGAGCATTTTAAACAAAACAGAGAAATAGGATGGCTTAAAGGGATTTTAAGTCGTGCTATAAGTCCATGACTATCCCTTTGCTCTAGTTTGCATTTTGGGAGACGTGCTTTAGAGCTTGGGGATAGTTTTTATAAAATATGTATGAATTAAATATTACCAATTAACTAACCTTTTGATATAGGGCTTGTTTAAGTACTACGGCAATAAGAATCTTAATGATTTAAAAGCATTTATATCAAAATCAATTATAAACATTATGAAAACTCAATTTTTAACCTTTTTTGGTTGCAGGAAGACTATACTGCTAATCTTTTTAGTTAGTTTAATGAGCTGTCCAATTTATGCCGTATCAAATGATAAACATTTGTTTTTTAGTGTATCTGAGTTGTTACAAGATACAAAACAAAAACCAACTATAAAACTCTCAGGAACAGTAAAAGATTCCTTTGGTGCTCTTGGAGGTGTTATAGTAACAGTTGGGACTACAGTAGTTACAACTGATTTAGATGGAAAATATACCATCTATATTACCTCTGGTGATAAGATTACCTTTTCGATGATGGGTTATAAAGATCAGTCTATGGTGTACTCTGGTGGAAGTGTACTTAATATTACGCTTAGTGAAGATAATAATACCCTCGACGAGATTGTGGTTAATGCAGGGTATTACAGCGTTAAAGATCGTGAGCGTACAGGCAGCATAGCTCGAGTAACTGCTAAAGATATCGAGTTCCAGCCCGTGGTAAATCCACTTCAGGCAATTCAAGGAAGAGTTGCTGGTGTAGATATTACACAAAATTC
>JBOFGJ010000098.1:0-1046 GCA_051649065.1 Flavobacterium sp.
AAGTAGCCAAATACGGCCAAAACAAAATAGATTAACGTAATCAAACAGGCATAAAAATACACTAAGTATTGATATACATAGGTAAGTATTTCCATAAGGAATAAATGAAATTGTGGGGTTTGTAGATTATAAATTAAGGCCTACCCAATTCAACATAAGCGATAATTGACTTCTCAAAATCACTATCAGCAGAGGCTTTAATATGTAAGTATGTTGCTCCTGTTTTATCTATATTATAGATAGAGTGAATCAATTTTACCAAGCGTTCTTTATTAGATGTTTTACTATAAAGAACAGCTAAAAAGTCAAGTGATTCCGTGCCTCCTAATAGCCCTAAAGTGTCTATAATAAGTTCTTGAGTAGATAAGTTTACATACTCAAAGTCAGCAATAAGTACTGGAATTGCATTACTATAACCAAGTTTTCCAAATGTATCTACAATACTATTTTTGACCAAGACACTGTCAGTTATTCTATAAAGATCAACCAACTGCTCTGTACTTTCAGTTTGCCTAAAAAAGGCAATCTCAGCAATTAAATAGGCTTTGTATTTTTCGTTTGTTGCTACATTAACCCAACGCATTAACAAGGGCAAGGGTTTTTCTGCTTCTTTACTAACCAATGCTTTATGAATACGAACTTCGTCTAACGCATTGAAATCGCGATCAAAATCATTGTCCAAAAACTTAAACGAATCATGTGATGAAAGTTTCATAAAGATACTCTTTGCATGCTTTCTCACACTCTTATTTTCTGAATACAACTTATGCGAAATCGCAGTACTAGCAACTAAACTACCCAACTCATCTAAAACCCTAAGGGAGTGTTCGCTTTCTTTGTGTACTTTACTTTTTAAACGACTTTCCCAGTAAGTAGGTAGATCTAAAGCTTTTAGAATCTCTTTATAATTATTGCTATTATACTTCATCTTCTGCTTTAATCATATTAACCAACAAATCCGTTATATGCGCTTTTTCCCAATCTGACAATTCTGAATTACTTAAACCTAAGTTTTCCAAAACTTGTATTGTCGTTTTATTCTCATT
>JBOFGJ010000099.1:0-10786 GCA_051649065.1 Flavobacterium sp.
TTAGAAACCTCTCTCAAACCGCTTCCCTGCATTTCATAAATACCAAGCTCTGCTGTAGAACCAAAACGGTTTTTATTAGCACGTAGTATGCGATAAACGTGATTTCTATCTCCTTCAAACTGTAATACAGTATCTACCATGTGTTCTAACATCTTAGGTCCTGCAATACTTCCATCTTTCGTAATATGGCCAATGATTAGTACAGGTGTCCCAGTTTCTTTAGCGAACTTTGTAAGCTCAGCTGTGCACTCTTTAATCTGAGAGACAGTTCCTGCAGAAGATTCTATATATTCTGTATGCAGAGTTTGGATAGAGTCAATTATAAGTACATCCGGTTGTATCTCCTCTATTTGACGAAAGATGTTCTGTGTATTGGTCTCTGTAAGGATATAACAGTTGTCATTAACAGGGTTAATACGTTCAGCACGCATCTTAATTTGCTTCTGACTTTCTTCTCCAGACACATATAATGTCTTAAAAGGTAATCTCAATGAAATCTGTAACAACAATGTACTTTTTCCTATCCCAGGCTCCCCCCCTAATAGCACCATGGATCCAGGTACAAGCCCTCCACCTAAAACGCGATTTAGTTCACCATCCATCGTATTCATACGAATCTCTTCTGTACTATCAATGTCGCGAACCTTAAGAGGTTTCGCTACTTTTTTCACATTATTAGGAGAGCTACTAACAGCTTTCCATGCAGTCTTCTCTTCTTTCTGAATAACTTCCTCTACTAGTGTATTCCACTCCTTACAAGCATTACACTGTCCTTGCCATTTAGCATACTGTGTACCACAACTCTGACAGAAAAAAGCCGTTTTTACCTTTGCCATTACTTCCTATTTAAAATCTACTTACGAAGATACGATGTTATCATTAGACAATAATAACTTGATAAAACTAATTACCCAACAAGAAATAAATTTTATTCTATAATAACATTTATATTTACTACAATAAAATACACTATTAACACATGAAAAAAACTATTTTTTATCTATTCGTACTATTAGTACTTACAAACATTTCGTGTTCAAATGACGACAATAAATCAACCAAAACAATTCCTAAACCAGACCCAAAAGAATTGACATTATTAGAAAGTTATACTGAATATGTAATACAAGAGAACGTTAAAACAAAACAAAAATATTATAGAACAATATCTAATAATGAACTATTCTATAATAAAAAAGGACAAATAACATCATTAGAAACCTACACTAAATATACACACCCTTATGGACAACCACATGAAGCAAGATCAACTTTTGAATACTTCTATAATGACAAAGATCAATTAAACAAAGTTGTAGAATATATAATGGGAAAGGAAGTAGACTATAACTATATCACTTATACACTACATTATGATAATCAAAACAGAATTGACTACGTAATACTAAATGGTATTAAAATGGAGTTTAAATATGACTCCAAAGGCCATTTATTATCTAACATCAGAAACACATTTCTAACAACATATAAAACAGACGAGAAAGGGAATATAACACAAATTTCAAATGATAAAGAAATTCTAGAACAATTGAAATATGATAACTACAACTCTCCTTTTAAAAATCTCCCTACTCTATTTCCATTTAATAACAGAACAAGTCATTATGAAATCCCTTTCGCTTATAGAGAACAAAACAATATCACACATAAAGAGAAATACAATACAATAACAACATACAAATACAATTCTAATAACTATCCTATTGAATCTATAGAAATACTACCCCTTGCTGATGATAAATACGAATCAAATAATGATAACTATATAGACTATAGAAAACTAGAATTTAAATATAAAACTATTCCATAAAAAAAAAGACCTACTCAATGAGTAGGTCTTTTTATATTTCTAATCAGCTAACTAGTTAGCTAATATAATAATCTTATTATCGCTTAATTCTAATGTTCCAAGCGTAATAGCTAAGTGATAAGTATCTTTAGCTACATTCTCAAATCTTGAACTAAACTCAGGTTCAATAGAGATGTTTTGCCCTGTGAACTTTACACTTCCTTTTGTTAGGATAGAAACAATAGGAGCGTGATTATTTAACATCTGAAACTCTCCGTTTGCTCCTGGAACTGATACTGAAGTAACTTCTCCAGAAAATAAAGTAGCCTCAGGTGATACAATTTCTAATCTCATGTTGATCTCTTTAAAAATTAATTAGATTATATTTCTGCAAGCATTTTCTCTCCAGCTGCAATCGCTTCTTCGATTGAACCTTTTAAGTTGAAAGCTGCTTCTGGTAAGTGATCTAACTCACCATCCATAATCATATTAAATCCTTTGATAGTCTCTTTAATATCAACTAATACACCTGGGATACCAGTAAACTGTTCTGCCACATGGAAAGGTTGAGATAAGAAACGTTGAACACGACGAGCTCTGTATACAGCTTGTTTATCTTCTTCAGATAACTCCTCCATACCTAAGATCGCGATGATATCTTGTAATTGTTTGTATTTCTGTAAAATCTCTTTTACTCTTTGAGCACAAGCATAGTGATCTTTTCCTAAGATCTCTGGAGTCAAAATACGAGAAGAAGACTCTAATGGATCTACTGCAGGATAAATACCTAACTCAGCAATCTTACGAGATAATACTGTAGTTGCATCTAAGTGAGCAAACGTAGTTGCTGGTGCAGGGTCAGTTAAATCATCCGCAGGAACGTAAACCGCCTGTACAGATGTAATAGATCCTTTTTTAGTTGAAGTAATACGCTCTTGCATAGCTCCCATTTCAGTAGCTAATGTAGGTTGGTAACCTACTGCAGATGGCATACGTCCTAATAATGCAGAAACCTCAGAACCCGCTTGTGTAAAACGGAAGATGTTATCAACGAAGAATAGTACATCTTTTCCTTGATCATCACCAGCTCCATCACGGAAGAATTCAGCGATAGTTAATCCTGCTAATGCAACACGTGCACGTGCTCCAGGTGGCTCATTCATCTGACCGAATACGAAAGTAGCTTTCGAATCTCTCATTCCTGAACGATCTACTTTAGATAAATCCCATCCTCCATTTTCCATAGAGTGCATGAAATCATCACCATATTTGATAATACCTGATTCTAACATCTCACGTAATAAGTCATTCCCTTCACGAGTACGCTCACCAACTCCAGCAAATACTGAAAGTCCACCGTGTCCTTTAGCGATATTATTAATTAATTCTTGAATCAATACTGTTTTTCCTACTCCAGCACCACCAAATAAACCAATTTTACCACCTTTTGCATAAGGCTCGATCAAATCGATTACTTTGATTCCTGTGAATAATACTTCAGTTGAAGTAGATAAGTCTTCAAATCTTGGAGCTGGACGGTGAATTGGCAAACCACTTTCACCTTCTTTAGGTAAGTTTCCAAGACCGTCAATAGCGTCTCCTACAACATTAAATAATCTACCGAATACATCTTTTCCAATTGGAACTTGTATTGGGAATCCTGTAGAAACTACTTCATATCCTCTACTTAAACCGTCTGTAGAGTCCATTGAAATTGTTCTTACTGTATCTTCTCCAATATGAGATTGTACCTCTAGGATTAATTTAGTACCATTTGGTTTTGTGATTACTAATGAATCATAAATCTTTGGAAGTTCGGCATTTGCAGTGTTGAATACTACGTCAACTACTGGCCCGATAACTTGCGCAACTTTTCCTGTAACTTTAGACATTGCTTATGTATTTATTTAACAGCTATTTACGTTTATTGAAAAATTCTACTTTTTCAGAGTGCAAAGATAGTTTTTTTCTCTGAATATTAAAAAGTTTGAAATTTTATTTTATATAAAAAAAAGCGAGCCCGAAAAAGACTCACTTTTTTAGTATTATTCAACCGTTACAGACTTTGCTAAGTTCCTAGGTTGATCTACATTACACTCTCTTAACACAGCAATGTGGTAAGATAAAAGTTGTAATGGAATTGTCGTTAATATTGGAGTTAATGCCTCCGAAATACCAGGTACCTCGATAACATGATCAGCAAGTTCTCTCACTTGTTTATCTCCTTTTGTTACAACAGCGATGATTTTACCATTTCTCGCTTTAATCTCCTGAATATTACTCACTACCTTATCATAGTGGTCTTGACTAGGAGCGATAACGATCACTGGCATATGCTCATCAATTAAAGCAATAGGCCCGTGCTTCATCTCTGCTGCAGGGTATCCTTCTGCGTGGATATAAGAGATCTCTTTTAACTTAAGAGCTCCTTCTAACGCTACTGGATAGTTATATCCTCTACCTAAGTATAAACAGTTAGTAGAGTCTTTGTAAACCTTAGCAATATCAAGAATCTCTGGATTCTGTGTTAATGCTTCTTCTACACGTTCTGGAACTAATTCTAATTCGTGTAAATATTTTAAATACTCTGAATTCGCTAAAGTACCTTTTGCCTTAGCTAATCTCAAAGCGATTAATGTCAATACTGTAATCTGAGTAGTAAATGCCTTAGTAGATGCTACCCCGATCTCTGGACCTGCATGCGTATATGCTCCTGCATGTGTTTCTCTAGCTATAGAAGAACCTACAACGTTACACACTCCGAATACAAATGCTCCTTTTTCTTTCGCTAATTTGATAGCAGCTAATGTATCAGCAGTTTCTCCTGATTGAGAAATAGCGATTAATACATCACTTGAATCTATAATAGGATTTCTATATCTAAACTCAGAAGCATACTCTACCTCTACTGGGATTCTTGCAAACTCCTCGATAACATATTCTGCTACTAAAGCAGCATGCCATGAAGTACCACAAGCAGCGATAATAATACGCTTAGCGTTTAAGAACTTATCAATATTATCCTCAATACCTGCCATTTTGATTAGCCCTTGATCAGCTAATAAACGACCTCTAAATGTATCTTTAATAACTTCTGGTTGCTCATAAATCTCTTTAAGCATAAAGTGGTCATAACCATTCTTCTCTATTTGCTCTAAGTTTAACTGCAACTCTTGAACATAATGCGTAACTAAAGAGTCATCTTTAATCTTGCGTATACGCAATGGTTTGTGTAATCTAATAACAGCCATCTCCTCATCTTCTAAGTAAATAGCATTATTAGTATACTCTATGAAAGGAGAAGCATCAGATGTAATAAAATACTCATTCTCACCTATACCAATAGCTAATGGACTTCCCAATCTAGCTGCGATAATTTCATCTGGTTTCTTGATATCCATTACTGCTATAGCATACGCACCTATCACTTGGTTTAATGCTATCTGTACAGCTTTCCCTAGTTTTACACCTTGAGTCTTTTGAACATCCTCGATTAAGTTAATTAAAACTTCTGTATCTGTTTCTGACTTAAATGTATATCCTCTTTTAATCAATTCTTGTTTTAAAGAATCATAGTTCTCTATAATTCCATTGTGAATAAGTACCAACTCTCCTGAATTAGAGAAGTGAGGGTGTGAATTCACATCATTCGGAACACCATGAGTAGCCCATCTTGTGTGCCCTATACCTACTGTTCCTTTTTTTACTTTATCAGTACTTTTTTCTTCTAAATCAGCTACTTTACCTTTTGTTTTACAAAGGTTAATCGTCTCTCCATCAAATATCGCTAGACCAGCAGAGTCATACCCTCTGTATTCTAATCTTGTCAAACCTTTTATAATAACAGGATACGCATCACGATGTCCTATATACCCTACAATTCCACACATAGTTCTTTACTTTTTAGCTTTTGTATAAAATAATTCTAACTTCATTTTTTTATCTTCTTGCACAGCATTAGTACCGTGTAACACTACTCCTAGTGGAGTACTAACAGAAAAAGAAGAAACCTCTACTACATCAGTAGGTTTGTTTTCTATTTTAGTCTGTAGTTTTTGATTTGTATATCCTGCTGAACTGAAGTTATTAGCAACAACAAGAGCCAACTTAGGACTCACATTATTTTTGTTTTTCAACAGTCCTCTAATGTGATCCGTTATTTTAAATTTATAGTAATACCCTTCTTTATTCTTGTCTTTATCTTCTTTAACAAAGATTCCACTATAACCTTGTTTAATATATTGAGCAGAGTTAAATTGATCGTTAACAAAATCAGATAATGCTATGCTATTATCAAAATCATATAAAAATAAACGCTCTGGAATAGGTGATTTGCCCATCTTCTCTTTATCAACAAATATTGTTAGATAAGCATCATTTAATAATGAACCATCCTTTTTCAATTCTTGCAATTCGGCAAAATCATTTGTTTTAAAGAAATCAATAATAGCCATATTTCCCTCTCCACCTTTTAGATAGATTGTTTGAGCTCCTGTCGTCTCTTCTGATTTCGCAGATGTATATTCAACGGCTCTCTTAGTATTCATCGTATTTACTGTGAATTTCTTAGATCCTAATGTATTAGCACCAAAAGGAATACTCACCTCTTTACGTTCATTCTTAACGATTTCCTTACCATCTGCATCTTTACTCGTCACGTCTGCATGGAAAATAAGAACTACCTTACCTTTAGCTATATCTAATAGTCCCGTTGCTCCATCAGTTCCAGCTCCATCAGTTTTAAAATAAAAACCTTTAAACACCTCATTAAATCCATTAGGTTGACCTAATTTAGTTTTATTCTCAGTGATAAACTTAGTGAAGTAATCTTTATCTAAATCAAGCCACATACCAGGAATAAGACGTTCTTTAATCACGTCTTCACCTGTTTTTTCATCCTTAACTACATTACCGTCTTTATCTCTCTTGTAAATAACCATCTCTGTATTCTTAAATATGAATGCAGTATTCTGGTCTATTTTATTTGACGTATTCAGAACATTATTACTACCTCCTACGATATTGTTATCGAAGTTTCTTCCTTCATTAGTAAAAAACTTAGACGCAGCACCATTAGCCAAATCAACATCCATCAAGTGATAACCATTCTGATATACCTTCAGATCAATAGCTCCTGTACCATACACGTTCTTAAGTTTGTAGATATTCACTTTATCCTCCGTTTTTTCAAACTGAGAAAAATAAGGAACATATACATACACTGAATCTACCTTGATATTATCTCCAAGGTTAGACATTGATGCACTACTTTCGTTGAACTGAACTACCAAATTATTGCTAGTACCCCCAAAAATACCATTATCTAGATACCCAAAAGGCACTTCGCTTAATCTACTCCCGTCCACAGGACCATAAGCTTGATTATATGCTTTAATATCGTTCACTTTATAAGAAACGATATCGAAGTTTCCTCCTCCTATTAAATCATTTCCAGTATCTGTAAACTCACTTTCACAAGCTTGTAAGGCTACTAAGCCTAATACAAGAGATATTCCTTTTAATATGTTTTTTTGGTTCATCTAGTCAATCCAATATATATGGGTTATTACTATTCTAAGTTGATGTAGTTATTAAAAAAACTTCTGATAAAATTCAGTATAAGCCTGAGCAAATCCATCTTTAGCTACGAAAGGTAAAAAAGGTTTTTCAGAAGACTCTATAAATTTTGTTAAAGTTGAACTTACTTCTTCTGATGCAACAATCACACCGTCTGAATTTTTGATCGCATTGATCATCATATTCTCATAAGTAGGATTAGAAAAATCATTCACTACCTCCTCTGGGAAACCATCAAAAGCTATTTTTTCCTTCATTGTAGCATCTAACACTCCGCTAAATCCTTCTCCGAACACAGAAGTAACTACTTTCGTATCTGAGAAAATAGCTTCATCTTTATAATAATGCTTTAAATAGGCAGGCAACAATGATGCTAACCATCCTTGTACATGTATTACATCAGGAACCCAATTAAGTTTCTTAACCGTTTCTATTACACCTTTAGTAAAAAAGATTGCTCTTTCATCATTGTCAGGATACAAAGTCCCATCCTCATCAGAAAAAGTCGATTTTCTTTTAAAGTACTCATCATTATCTATAAAGTATACCTGAATGCGCTCTTTAGGAATAGAAGCTACTTTAATAATCAATGGCATATCCATATCGTTCACGACTAGGTTCATACCTGACAGTCTAATAACCTCGTGTAATTGATGTCTTCTCTCATTTATGCTACCATATCTAGGCATAAAAATTCTTATCTGTCCACCTTGATCATTAATCATTTTTGGAGCATCATAAGACATTAACGAAACTTCATTCTCTGCTAAATAAGGTACCACTTCAGATGATACATATAATATCCTCTTTTCTTTCATCTTCAATTATAATTTCTTTGTTTGAAATAAATAAACATCGCAAATTTACGAAAATTTATGCAGTTATTTTCTAAATAACTAATTTTGCCATTATTTTAAACACGAAGCTAATGTTTCTTTTTAGTACTAAAGCCGAATTACAAGCGTATTTGAAACCATTTCGAGACGCGAATAAGGCAATTGGTCTTGTACCAACAATGGGGGCTATACACCATGGGCACCTTTCATTAATGGAACAATCTTTAAACGAAAATGAATGTACTGTGGTAAGTATTTTCGTTAATCCTACGCAATTTAATAATGCGGATGATTTAGCTAAATACCCCCGTACTTTAGAAAGAGATCAGGAGATTATTAAGTCTCTTTCTGAACAAATTGTAATATTTGCACCATCTGTCGATGAGATTTATGGTGGAAATACTGTAGCCCAATCATTCGACTTTGATGGACTAGAAAACGAAATGGAAGGTGCCTCACGCCCTGGCCATTTTGATGGAGTAGGAACTATCGTGGGTAAATTATTCGAACTTGTTACTCCTACTAAAGCTTACTTTGGAGAGAAAGACTTCCAACAACTACAAATCATTCGCAAGATGGTAGAGAAACTACATATTCCTGTGACTATAGTAGGGGTAGCTATCTTTAGAGGTAGTGATGGATTAGCGATGAGTTCTCGTAACGAACGCGTCTCTTCTGAGGGATTAAAGAAATCGACTTTCTTATACCAAGTATTATTGAAAGCCAAGGATTTATTCAAAAGTGAAAGTATTTCTAAAGTTAATGCTTTTGTTGAGAATGAATTTAAAAATAATCCTAACTTTGACCTCGAATACTTCACTATTGCAGACGAAGATACTCTTAAAACGGCTACATCTAATGATCCTAACCACAAATACAGAGGTTTCTTAGTTGCTCATATTGAAGGTATTCGACTAATCGACAATTTATCTTTTAACTAAAACTCACGCGAAATGCAAGTTGAAGTAGTAAAATCAAAAATTCACCGTGTAACTGTAACTGGAGCAGATTTACACTACATCGGAAGTATTACGATTGACGAAGTTTTAATGGAAGCTTCTAACATCATAGAAGGCGAAAAAGTTTCGATTGTTAATATTAACAATGGAGAACGTTTTGAGACTTATGCTATCCCAGGTCCAAAAAACAGTGGAGAAATCTGCCTTAATGGCCCTGCTGCACGTAAAGTACACAAAGGTGATATCATTATTATCATCACTTACGGTATTATGGATTTCGAAGAAGCGAAGAAATTTAAACCTTCTATCGTATTTCCTAATGAAGAGACCAACACTTTAACATAGCCTCTTTTTTGAAAAAAAATATCAGTAAATTGACTAATATATTACTCCCACTTTTGTTGGGAGTTTTTTTGGTATATTATGCTTACAGTCAGTTTACTGAGCAACAGATAGAGGAGATGAAGTCTCAATTTAGAGGTGCGAATTATAACTATATTCTCATCTCCTCTTTCTTTTCACTATTAAGCCTTTGGGCACGAGCCTATAGATGGAAATATGCACTTAACTATATGGGACACCCTGTCTCTACTACTACTAATTTTATGGCCATCTCTATCGGCTATCTTCTAAATCTTACTGTCCCTAGATCAGGTGAAGTCTCACGTGCTATCATTCTGCAGAAGTATGAAAAAGTACCTTTCGATAAGGGGTTTGGCTCTATTGTATCAGAACGAGTGATAGACCTTATCTGCTTACTACTATGTGTATTCGCTGCTTTACTACTTCAGTACAGTGTTCTTAAAGACTTCTTACTGCTAAAGGTTCCTGTTGAA
Organism: Flavobacterium sp.; assembly: GCA_051649065.1. Taxonomy (GTDB): domain Bacteria; phylum Bacteroidota; class Bacteroidia; order Flavobacteriales; family Flavobacteriaceae; genus Flavobacterium. The sequence continues at coordinate 10,019 of JBOFGJ010000099.1, forward strand.
AAGCTTGCCATACTGGGTACTATAGCTTTTCTAGGTTTATTAGCTACCATAGCACTATTCTATTACAGCACATGGAGAGTTATCACATTTATCAAACAGAAAATAAAAGGTTTAACAGAGGGCATCAGTAGTATCTTTAAAATGCCTAATAGAATAGGCTTTCTATTCCATACTTTTCTAATATGGTTTGGTTATATCGCTACATTTTACTTTGGTACACACGCACTAGAAGCCACTAGCACTCTAAGTCTTCCTATCGTCATGTCCGCATTTGTAGCTGGTAGTTTTGCTGTATCTTTTACTAACGGAGGCTTCGGCGCATTTCCCCTAGTTATCGCAGAGTTATTATCACTTTACGGTATATCATTTGTTTCAGGAACAGCTTTTGGATGGATATTATGGACTACACAGACAGGTATCGTTGTAATCCTAGGAGCCTTATCTTTTTTAGTATTGCCCATCTACTACAACAAGAGGCAATAATTCTCCTTTCATTCTCCTGATATTCTCTTGTAAGGATACAGTACTACAAATCAAGATATCGTCAAAATCATTATTTTACAAAAAGATACTTAAACCCAGAATCAGCATTAGCCAAATACTATCTCTATCAAACAAAAAACACCCACCTCTACTATGTAAAGATGAGTGCTTCCTATTTAAAATCTACATCATTAATAACAGTAAGTATAAACAGCGCTATGATTAGCCTACCATATTATTTCAATAGTATGTGGGGACTTAAAAAGTACAAATTAGTATTGTGCA
>JBOFGJ010000100.1:0-3831 GCA_051649065.1 Flavobacterium sp.
TGTTTATGAATTTAAGGTTATGAGTACAAAAAATAGGGGGAGCAAGAAGTGGGTATCTAATGTAATATTTATAATTGTTCTAGGAGTGTTTTTCTTTACACCTGTGGGGACGAGTGTAAAAGTATGGCTTAATCGCTTATTAGCGATGAGTCCTAATATTGAGAAAGTATCAGATCAGAAGAAAGTTAATTACGAATCATGGCAATTAGTCAATGAGCAAGGAGAGGTTTTTGATTTTGATCGCGTAAAAGGAAAAGTTGTAATAATTAACTTTTGGGCAACATGGTGTCCTCCTTGTATTGCTGAGAAACCAAGTTTTCAAGAGCTATATGATGATTATAAAAACAAGGTTGTTTTCTTATTTATCACAACTGATACTCCAGATAAAGTAAAAGCTTTTAAAGAAAAGAATAATTCGACTTTACCAGTCTATTATCAGAAGAGTGCAGCACCTGCAGTATTATTCTCGGAATCTATACCTGCATCTTATGTCATAGATAAAAAAGGTAATATTGTCGTTCGCAAGTTCCGTGCAGCGGACTGGAATAGCTCTAAGTTTAGAGTATCTCTAGATGAGCTATTAAAGTAATAAATGGAATAAAATATAGATAAAGCCTTATGAGATATATCTCTTATAAGGCTTTGTTATTTTATACAAGGATTAATAGTTACTATCGGCAGGTGAGTAACTACAAGCTATTACAGTGCTTATTATATGGCACAAAAAAAGTCCAGCATCTGCTGGACTTTTATATATATAAATTTCTATCCTACTAATAGTAAGTATAACGTCTTACTTGAGAAACATACTTAGCTAGGCGGATAACTTGGTGGCTATAACCATACTCATTATCGTACCATACATACATTACTACATTTTTACCATCAGCAGATACGATAGTAGCTCTACTATCAAAGATAGATGGAGCAGAAGTACCTACGATATCAGATGATACTAATTCGTTGTTGATAGAGTATTTGATTTGCTCTACTAAGTCTCCGTTAAGAGCAGCATTACGCATAACCTCGTTTAACTCTTCAACTGTAGTTTCTTTGCTTACTTCTAAGTTTAATACTACTAATGATCCATTAGGTACTGGTACACGGATAGCGTTAGACGTTAATTTACCAGCTAATGATGGTAAAGCTTTTGCTACAGCACTTCCTGCACCTGTCTCAGTGATAACCATGTTTAATGCAGCAGCTCTACCACGACGGTATTTCTTATGCATATTATCTACTAAGTTTTGGTCATTTGTATAAGCGTGGATAGTCTCTAAATGTCCTTTTACTACACCGAAGTTATCTTCCATCACTTTAAGGATAGGCGTGATAGCATTCGTAGTACAAGACGCTGCAGACCAGATATCCACTTCATTAGGATCATACTCATTGTGGTTAACACCGTGTACGATATTTGGAACACCTTTACCAGGAGCAGTTAATAATACTTTAGAAGCACCTACTGAAGACAAGTGGCGTCTAAGAGCTTCTTCTGTTGTAAAAGCACCTGTGTTATCAATAATTAAAGCATTATCAATATCATATTGTGTATAGTCTATTTCTTCTGGAGTACTAGCAGAAATCATGTGTACAGTAGTACCGTTAATGATTAAAGCGTTATTCTCTGGATCAGCAATAACTGAACCTTCGAAGTCTCCATGTACTGAATCATATTTTAGTAAAGAAGCACGTTTTTCTAAAAGTACTGCATCGTTTTTATCACGAGTTACAATTGCTCTTAAACGCATTTGTTGTCCTTTACCAATTTTGTTCATTAGCTCACGAGCTAATAAACGACCGATACGACCAAAACCGTAAAGAACTACGTCCTTAGGAACTAATTCTTCTGTTTCTTTAGCATCTTTTAGTTTAGCTACAACAAATTCTAATGCATTACTGTATTTGTTGTCTTCTAAGTGGTACTCGTAAGTTAGACGACCGATGTCAATTCTAGAAGGTGGTAAGTCAGCTCTTTGAATCGCCTCAGCTATTTCTACAGAATCAAAAATGTTGATTGGTTTTCCAACAAATTTAGCTGCATATTCATGTAAGTTAATAATATCGCTAACGCTGCGGTCAATAAGTTGATTACGGAACATTAATAGCTCTATAGACCTGTCGTACCATAGGTCACTAATGATCTTAATGAACTCGACGCAAGCTTTTCTGCGATCTGCTTGAAAAGCTAATTCTTTTTCGTAAAGACTAGTATTTTTCATATATTAAATTGTGTTGTGATAAATTATTGCAAAAGTCTGTTTTTTTAATGAATTAATCAAGTTGCAAAGTTTAAAAAGCACTTTTTAGTGTTTTTATTGGGTGAAACGTATGATTATATTAGTAAACGTAAATATTCCCCTTTATTATTCACTAAAGTGATCTTTATTTTTTGTTTTTGATTTATCTGACTTAGTATATTTTTCACTTGATTCACATTTGTTATTTTAATATCATTGATTGAGAGGAGAATACTACCTAATAATTCCTCCTTATACTTGTCATAATCACTGTCCATTAGTTTAGTTATTTTAAGCCCATAACTGATATTCCATTCTTCTTTGTCAGAAGCATCTAGTTCTTGAAGTTCGATTCCTCTTAACTCTATTTTACGAGCTTCACTTTTGCCTAAGGTTACAGTTGCCGCTAATGCCTTGTTACTTCTAACATATTCTATTTCGACTTTATCACCAGGGCGTTTAGTGTTAATGATAGAACGCAAATCCACAAAGGTTTTAATGTCCTTATTGTTGATTTTTGTGATGATATCACCTTTTTTAATATCAGCATTAGACGCACCAGAGCTAGGGATAACTTCTTCTATTAAAAACCCATACTTGATATCTTTTATCTTTAATTGTTCATTTACTTGGGGCGTTAATTCATATCCTGATACCCCTAATGAAGCATTTTGGACATTGCCATACTCTAATAGGTCTTCCACTATTTTGCGTGTCACATTAGATGGTACAGCGAATGCGTACCCTACATACGCTCCTGTATTAGACGAAATCATTGTATTAATACCGATTAGTTCACCTCTAGTATTTACTAAGGCACCACCACTGTTACCTGGATTTATTGCAGCATCAGTTTGTATAAATGATTGAATCCCTGCTTGTGAGAGATTACGTGCTTTAGCAGATATAATCCCTGCAGTTACAGTAGAGGTTAAGTTATAAGGATTCCCTACAGCGAGTACCCATTCGCCTAGTTGGATATTATCAGAATCACCGAATACCATGTATTGCAGTTTTTCTTTTGGTTCTATTTTTAGTAGTGCGATATCCATTTCTTTATCTGTACCGATAAGCTTTGCTTTATAAGTCTCGTTATTTGATAATGTTACTTCTAACTGAGAAGAGTTAGCGATCACATGATTATTTGTAACGATATATCCATCCTCCGTGATAATCACACCAGATCCAGTACCTATTTGTGGTCTTGGTTCTTGTTTATAACCATAGAATAATTCCATAATAGAATTAGACTTAGGAGATACATAACTAAGGTTTTTAACATGGACTACTGTATTAACTGTATTTTCAGCTGCTTGAGTAAAGTCAATAGCTCCATTTAGAATAGGAGAGTTCTTCTGATTAGACAGTCCTAAAGTAGCATCATTTGCTGCAATATTATTTATAATTGATTGGTTTTCAAAAAAATATTTGTAACCAACTAATGTCATACTTCCGCTTAATAAACAAATTAAAAAAACACCTAAAATCTTTTTCATAAATACATTTATTAAAATTAGTATATTAAAGTTAATAAATAATTAATCAGATTAAAAGATGTTTAACCAACAGTTAACAAGCTATTTTAACAATC
>JBOFGJ010000101.1:0-3067 GCA_051649065.1 Flavobacterium sp.
TGATGTTGATGGTTGCTGAAGAATAAATATATTGATATAAGGAAAAGCTGTTACTTTTGGGTAATGGCTTTTTTTGTGGGAACGGGTAGCAGTGAACGGGTAGCAGTGAACGGGGAACAGATTTAATGATTTGGTAATAGTGTATCTGGTTTTTGGTATGATAATGGCTTTTGTTTAGGAAACAAAAAACAGTACATTATGAATTATGTTAAGGCACATCAGAAGTTAGATGTTTGGAATAAGGCAATTGATCTAGTAGTAGATATTTATGAGACCACAGCTTCTTTTCCTAAGTATCCGCCCGAGCAACTACATGTTTCATAACATAATGTAAGATAGTAAGTTTGCTTGAAATAATAAAGAGATGAGCAAACAAGAAATTATGTACTCTCATGTAGAGGATTGGAAAGCAAGTGGATTAACACAATCAAAGTATTGTGAAAGTGCAGGAATTAACCTGGCGACATTTAGCTATTGGGTAGTAAAATATAAGAATAAGATAGTTGAAGATGGAGCAAGTAACTTTATAGCAATAGGTAAAACATCGAAAACAGAAGTTACAGAATACGAAATCGTGTATCCTAATGGAGTGAAGCTTCGTGTAAAAACGAAAGACTTAAGTGATCTTTATTCATTAGTAAACCTTGTGTAATGTTTAGTCTGAGTAGTAGCCACCAATTCTATTTATATAAATCAGCATGCGATATGCGCAAGAGTTTCGATAGTCTTTGTGGTCTTGTTCAAAACGAATTGAATCAAGTAGCTCACAATGGAAGTGTCTATGTCTTTATCAATCGTCGCTGTAATCAGATGAAGCTTTTGCATTGGGAAACAGGCGGATTTGTGTTATATCACAAGCGATTAGAACAAGGAACTTTTGCCTTTCCTTCTCATAACAAGTCACAAATCAGCTGGAGTGATTTAGTACTAATGATAGAGGGAATACAGGTGATAAAAAGTAGTCAAAAAAGGCGGTTTTCCACGGGATAAAACAGCCTTAATCCTTGTGTAAATAAGGCTTTTGACGTATATTTACTTCATGGAAATAGACTTAGAAAACTTATCGAAACAAGAACTTTTGGCGCTTTTAACTAAAGCTCAAAAGACTATTTCCAAGCAAGAATCTGAACTTAATACAGAGAAAGAAAAATCAGCTGAACTAGAACGTCAAGTAAAACTACTTCAACGCATGAAGTTTGGTCAATCTCGAGAGCGTTTCGAGGATCCTGATCAGACTAAATTACCTTTAGATGTTGATCCAGAGGTAATACAAGAACAAGAAGAAGTAATCAAACAAGAGATTACTTATTCTCGTACAAAGAAAAAACACCCAGGACGAGCTAAACTACCAGATCACCTGCCCGTAGAAGAAGTACATATCTATCCTGAGGAAGACCTATCAGGGATGATTTGTATTGGTAAAGAGATAACAGATATCTTAGACTACATCCCAAGTTCTTTTAAAATAAAGAGGTTCATTAGATATAAATACGCTACTCAGGATAAAGACAATCCACAGATAAGTATAGGAAGTCTTCCAGAGCGAATCATCGATAAAGGAATACCCTCTGAGGGACTACTAGCAACCATACTTGTTGATAAATATGTAGATCACCTTCCGCTATATCGTCAAAAACAACGTTTTTCTAGAGAAAATATCGATATAGCTTCCTCTACAATAGATGGTTGGATAGTCCAATGTATGGATGCTTTAAAACCGCTGTATGAAAGCTTCTTTTTAGATGTACAGAATAAAGGTTATCTTCAAGTAGATGAAACCACCATCAAAGTCCTAGATGAGAAAAAGAAAGATAAGTCTCATCTTGGTTATTATTGGGTGTATCACGCACCTATATCCAAGCTCGTAATATTTAATTACAGCCCTACTCGTGCCAGTAGCGCTGCACTACCTGTATTACAAAATTTTAAAGGATACCTGCAGACCGATGGTTACGCGGGATATAAAGCCTATGGGAATAAGTCAGGTGTCACACATCTTGGCTGTTGGGCACACGCTCGTCGTGAATTTGAAAGAGCTTTAGACAATGATAAAACAAGAGCTCAACATGTACTTGTAGAAATACAGAAGCTATATGCTGTGGAACGACAGGTTAAAGAACAAAACTTAACTCCTGATCAAATCAAAGAGCTTCGTCTGAAAGAGAGTTTACCAATCATCAATGAACTTGGTAAATATATGTTTACTCAGATGAAATTAACTTTACCTAAAAGTCAAATAGGTAAAGCTTTTGCTTACTCACAAACTAGATGGGATAACCTAAGTGCGTATTTATACAATGGGAACTTACAGATAGATAACAACCTTGTAGAAAACGCAATCAGACCTGTAGCACTTGGGCGTAAAAACTATCTCTTTGCTGGTTCTCATGATGCTGCACAAAGAGCTGCTATGGCCTATACGTTTTTTGCTAACTGTAAAAAGCACGACGTTAATCCATACCAATGGTTAAAATATGTTCTTGAAAATATTCAATCCATCAACCACAAGAACATTACAGACCTATATCCTCATAATTACAAAGACCTTATAGGATAATTTTTATACACTACAAGATGTACTTGCTCGGGTGGATACATCTATACGAAGGTGGGTTTAGCTGGGAGTTTGTAGAAGAAAATTTAGATTTTAACAAGACTTTAGAAAGCATTAATGAGATTACACAACGATACAATTGTTTAAGAGCTTTACTATATCCAAATGACGAGGATTTTAAAAACTATAATGATTCTTTACAAGATAAGTATAACTTCATAAATTTTGAAGAAGCTCAAAAACAAGTAATTGAAGAAGAGTATAAAATTAATGATAGTATAGATAATTTTAAGATACAATTAAAAGAATATTCTTTCTTCGAATTACCTAAAATAAAAGGGCTTAGTACTCTTTCAATAGATACATTAATAACGGAAATACATAGTAGTAAAATTGGAGTTAAGATAACTTGGTTTTATTATTTAGATTTTATAGTTTTTTTTGATAGGAATTTATCTAAAACAAAGACCGAAAGAAATATCAAATTAGCCAAATTACTTAACACTAATAAGA
>JBOFGJ010000102.1:0-3869 GCA_051649065.1 Flavobacterium sp.
CAACACTACCACAACATTGTTCTACTATAAGTCCTTTCTATTAAAGAATTCTTGACACACTCTTGAAGAACTCTTGTCCCAAATACATTTAGGGATAAGAAGTTTTTCCTCTTTAGATTAACTAGACTTTTTGCTTAGTCCCCAACTTTTGACTATGATTCTAAATTAGCAGGGTTTGTATAGTGATATATAAAAAACCCCCTAACAACTTTCGTTATTAGAGGGCTACGTATAAGGATAGAATATATTATGCTTCTTTAGACTTAATGACTTCCTTGATAAGTTGTTCAAGTTCTTCCATTAACTCAGGGTTGTCTTTGATTACTGATTTAACAGCATCACGTCCTTGCCCTAGTTTAGTATCACCGTAGCTGAACCAAGAACCGCTTTTCTTTACGATTTCATAGTCAACAGCCATATCTAATACTTCACCTACTTTAGAGATACCCTCACCATACATAATGTCAAACTCTGCAGTACGGAAAGGTGGAGCTACTTTATTCTTAACAATCTTCACTTTCGTTCTGTTACCGATTACGTTCTCACCATCTTTGATTTGAGTAGATCTACGGATATCTAAACGAACAGAAGCATAGAACTTCAATGCGTTACCACCAGTAGTCGTCTCAGGGTTACCAAACATAACACCAATTTTATCACGAAGTTGGTTAATGAAGAACACAGTACAGTTTGTTTTACTAATTGTAGAAGTAAGTTTTCTCAATGCTTGAGACATTAATCGAGCATGAAGTCCCATTTTAGAGTCCCCCATTTCTCCTTCGATTTCACTCTTAGGAGTCAAGGCAGCAACAGAATCGACTACAACTAAGTCAATAGCACCAGAACGGATTAAGTTCTCAGCAATTTCCAAAGCTTGTTCACCATTGTCTGGTTGAGATATAATTAAATTATCAATATCTACACCTAATTTTTGTGCATAAAAACGGTCAAACGCGTGTTCCGCATCAATGAAGGCAGCGATACCACCTGCTTTTTGAGCTTCTGCAATAGCGTGTAACGTTAAAGTCGTTTTACCAGATGATTCAGGACCATAAATCTCTATGATTCTTCCTCTAGGAAACCCTCCTACACCTAACGCAAGGTCAATACCAAGAGAACCAGAAGAGATAACCTCTACTTCTTCTACTGCTGTATCACCTAACTTCATCACAGTTCCTTTACCATAAGTTTTGTCTAACTTATCAAGTGTAAGTTGTAACGCTTTTAGTTTTGCTTCTTTATCTGCACTCATTTTTTAAAAAATTAGATTCTTACTGATGTAAAAGTAATATAAAATAATTACAGTCCAAGAGAGAGAAGGTATTATGCTATGAATTATAGCAGACAAGAGGAACTCTTTTGCTATGATATAATTTGTAGCAATACTGTTGGTTAATAGGTTTTGTTTAGTAAGGTTGAGGTAAGGTAAATTATTTAGCCTGAGTTTATTGTGAGTTTTCTAACTTATAGCGACTTTTGTAGTCAAATAAGACAATAATGAAATTAGCAATATTAGCATATGGTAATAAGAAGCTTACCGTTGATTGTGAGCCTATAGAGAAGAACACAGCAGAGTTAAGTACTCTTATAGATAGTATGTGGGAGACAATGGAAGGGGCCTATGGATGTGGGTTAGCAGCTCCACAAATAGGAGAGGTAAAGCAGTTATTCGTTGTGGATAGTATAGTGATGTATGAGAATGCTGAGGATGATGAGCGCAAAGCTAACTTTGTAGATGGAGATATGGGAATGCGTGAGACGTTTATTAATGCGCGTATCATCGGTAAGTCTGATGAGACTTGGGATGAGTTAGAAGGATGTCTGAGTATTCCTGATATATTTAAGCGAGTTACTCGTCCGTGGTCTATTACTATAGAGTATTTAGATCGTGACTTTAAGCCTCATACAAAGACGTTTTACGGAACTACGGCACGTATCATTCAGCATGAGTATGATCATACAAGAGGAGTGTTATTTACTGACCGCCTAAGCTCTTTAACAAAGAAGCTTATCTCTACAAAGCTAAACAAGATCATGAACGGAAAGGTATTCACGGATTATAAGATGAAGCTATAAGTATAAAATCAAAAAGCCCTTATAACGAGTTTAGTTATAAGGGCTTTTTGATTTTAGATAGGTGTGGTTAATGGCTTTTTTTAGCATAGTTGTATTATTCTTTTTTAGAGTTGTAAGACTTTGTAAGAATATTTTGAAAAGGCTCTTGTCATTATTTAACTAAAAAACGAATTATGACAGAAAAGTTTATTTGTAATCATTTGTTTTTCTGTTCATTACAAGCTTAGTTAAATTGTTCTTAAAATAAAATTTTCACACTCTACTGATATACATTTGATCCATCAAAAGAAAACATTTTATCAGCTATGAAATTAACAAAAATGACTTTAGCTATTGCATTTATGGCTATCACTTTCGCTTCATGTAAGGACCAAAAAGAAACTCCTGTGACTGAAGAAACAACTACAACAGAAGTTGTAGAGCAACCTGTAACACCTGTAGATACTAAAGTATTAGTAGGATCGTGGACTCAACCAAATCCTATTAATGACAAGGAAGTACAAGGGTTCGAATTAAAAGAGGATGGTACTGCTGTCTCTATCAATATGGCTACTTTAAAAACAAACAAGTGGTGGGTAGAAGGTGATAAGTTATTCTTAGCACAAGAGAGTATTGGTAATGGTACATCTAGTGTAGATACTGTATCGTATCAATTCGAAGTAGTAGAAGGTGCTACTCTTAATCTTGTAAATGGAGAATTAAAAGACACATTTACAAAGAAATAATCTAGTAAAGATTTAGAATTACAAATGAAACAAACTGTATTTGCTTTGGCCTTTGTAGCTATTGCTTTCGCTTCATGTAAAAATCAAACTGAAGCTCCTGTAGTAGAAGAGACTACTACAACTGAAACTGTAACAGAACAAGCTGCTCCTGTAGTTAATACTAATGCTGAGTTAGTAGGTACTTGGACTCAACTAAAACCAGGTAGTGCTGATAAAACAGTAACTCATGGAATGGAGTTAAAAGAGGACGGTACTGTATTGCCTATAAATGTAGACGGTATGAAATTCAGTAAATGGAAAGTAGTTGACAATACGATTGTATTCGAAGGTGAGATGATTGGCAATGATCCTTCTACTGTAGAGATTAGTATCTTTAAATACGAGATTATCAATGGCAAGACTCTTAAACTTGATTTAGATGGAGTAATCGAAGAGTTTACTAAACAATAAGAACTATTATTTATATAAACAGAAGCTACCTCAAAAGGGTAGCTTTCGTTATTTTTGTAAATATAATATTGATGTAATGATGGAACATAAAGAACTTAATTTGTCAGTAGTAGAGCTAAAGTCGTTTATCCCATGTAAGGACTTCGAGGTATCTAAAGCATTCTATACAGCTATTGGTTTTAAGATAGTATGGCAGAGTGAAGAACTGTGTTTGCTTGATTGTGGAACAGAGAAGTTCTTTTTACAGAATTTTTATAATCAAGAGACAGCGGAGAATCTAATGTTTCATTTGCAAGTAGAGAATGCAGATGATTGGTACACACATCTGCAAAACCTAGATATTCAGTCAAAATATGATATCCGACTGACGGCTGTAGAAGACAGAGCGTGGATGATGAGAGACTTTGTATTAATAGATCCATCTGGAGTATAGCACATAATATCTAATGCTGTCCAATGACTTAGTATAATTATTAGCTACCTATAAGGTGACTTTTTCTATTTTTACTAGTCATAAAAAGATAGATATGACGACAACAGACTTGAGTAGGCTACAATATTATATAGATTTAGTACCTCAAAAATGGTCTCGATTTACAGAAGTGGAGCTTGCATATA
>JBOFGJ010000103.1:0-2264 GCA_051649065.1 Flavobacterium sp.
CTGGATACAGACAGTGTGTTGTTGATTTCCAAAAACAAAAAAATCTAGCTAGTGATGAGAACACTAACTAGAAAACAAAGTTAATTATATTTACGTTAAAAATAGCACGAAATTAGGAGGTTTGCAAGTTGAAATGTGATGTATGTGATTCAAATCAGGTCACAATTGAGAGTAATTCGATACTCTACGGTAAGCAATACGGAACTGGTAAATGCTTCTACTGTCACGATTGTGGGGCTAGTATAACGCAAGCGACAGGAGGGCATCCTAAAGGGAAAATGGCTAGTAAAAATACTAGAATACTTAGAAAAACTTGTCATAACCTTTTCGACCCGATTTGGAAGTATGAAATGAAAATAAGCAGAAGTAATGCATATAAAAAGTTGGCTAATAAATTAGGAATAGAAAAACAAGACTGCCATTTCTCTTTATTTCAAACAGATATGTGCTTAAAAGCTATATCTATTATTAGTGAAGAAAACTGGTGGGCTAAATAGGAGGTTTGCAAGTGGGATATGTAATTAAAACGGATGAAAAAAACGCTCAATACCTTGTAGAGACAGATAGAGAGACTCGTTTAATCATTCGTCCACACGAAAAAAATAAATCATGGATAGGCGTAGAGTACAAAGATAAATCGGATTGTTTGTTAAGTGAATGGAAGGACTATACTCCTTTATCACAAGATACACTAAATGACGCAATTAACGGTTTAGATGTTGCAATTGTATTAGAAACTAAGGATTTGCCTAGCATGTTAAGAGAGCTTGCTAAAGTTATTGAGGAGGGGAAACATGAACGCATTAAGTAAATATGAAATTGAAGAAGTGGTAAATAGTTCAGAAGAAGAAAAACAAGGTTGGTCTGTCGATAGTTTGGAAAGTGCAAATTGGGCTTTTAGAAAGATTAGTGCTTTAAATAATCAAATTGAAGAAAATGAACAACTTGCTAAAGAAGAAAGATATCGTATTGATCAATGGGAGCAGAGAGAAAATAGCTCACATAAACAAAGTATTGAGTTCTTTGAACATAAAATATCTGAATATCACAGCAAGTTATTAGCTGAAGATCATAAAGCTAAAATTAAAACTCCTTATGGTCAAGTGTCGTTAAGAAAAGTATCAGCAAAAATTGATTATGGAAATAATACTATCCAGGAGCTTAAAGAACTTGGGTTAGACGAATATGTAAGGGTTAAAGAAGAAGTTAATAAAGCTGATTTGAAAAAAGTTTTAACTATTACAGATGATTTAAAAGTAGTCACAGAAGATGGAGAAGTATTGAGCAGTGCAATTGTAACTCCTGAAAGTCATAAGACTGTCATTAAAGTAGAAGGGTAGTGAGTTAAATTGAAAGTAGAAACAGCACAAAGAGAAAAGCTAAAGATACCTATTATGCTATCTGGTGCAAGTGGTTCTGGAAAAACAACATCAGCGCTGCTTTTAGCGTTTGGGATTGTTAAAAAGATGTTCCCAGACTTAGAAGATGATGAATTGTGGTTGAAAATAGGTGTAATAGATACAGAGAAAAAACGTTCTAACTTTTTAATCGACAGAGAATTCGACGGTGTGAAAATAGGTCATTTTAATATGGTTAATATCACATCCGAAGATAAATTTAGCGTTGATAATTATGAAAAAGCTTTCCATTTATTATTAGAAGTCGGTTGCGAAGTGATTATTATAGATAGCATTTCTCACAATTGGGAAGGTCCAGGAGGGATGCTTGAAACGGTAGAAAGTTACGGCGGTCGTTTTTCTGATTGGAATAAAGTTAAACCTTTAGATGATAGATTTAGAAACCTTATTATGAATGACAAAGTTTTTGTTATTTCAACTGCAAGAGTTAAACAAGATTATGTTATGGAATTAAACGAAAAAGGTAAGACAGCACCTAGAAAAGTTGGTCTTAAAATTATTCAAAAAGACAATTTAGAGTATGAATTAGCTATTTCTTTTCGAGTTGATCAAGGTTCGGTTTCTTACGCAATGAAAGATAATACCGGTATTTTTTCAACGCCTAAAAGATTAACCGTTGAAGATGGTGAAAAAATTTTTGATTGGTCAGAAACAGGAATCGATGTCGCTAAGTTAGAAAAAGAACGATTAGCGAAGGAGGAAGAAGAACGACAAATTATGATTAAAGAAATTCAAGAACTATCTAACACTGATGATATTAAAGAAATAATAATAAGAGCGGAAGCAAAATTAAGAAATCAATTAATTAACTTTAATTACAAAAATACAAAAAAACTATATAAACAA
>JBOFGJ010000104.1:0-3361 GCA_051649065.1 Flavobacterium sp.
AATCTATTTAAATAAGTTATGAAAGTACTATAAGGAAGGGGAAAAATAAATAAAAAAAGGCCTTAAGTAATCACTTAAAGCCTTTAGTAAATATTATAATTGCTATTAGTTAGCAGCGTTTACGATAGCTACGAAGTCATCAGCTACTAGAGCAGCACCACCGATAAGACCACCGTCTACATCAGGTTTAGAGAAGATCTCTTGCGCATTACTAGGTTTTACACTTCCACCGTATAAGATAGAAGTATTCTCAGCTACAGACTTGTCGTATTTTCTGTCAATTTCTTGACGGATAAATGCGTGAATCTCTTGTGCTTGTTCAGGAGAAGCAGTCATCCCTGTTCCGATAGCCCATACAGGTTCGTAGGCGATAACGATATTACTCCATTGCTCTTTAGTAAGGTGGAATAAACCATCTCTTAGTTGGTTAAAGATAACGTTTAAGAACTGTTTGTTCTCTCTATCTTTAAGTTCTTCACCGATACAGTAGATTACGCGCATATTATGACGTAAAGCAGTATTTACTTTATCCGCTAATACAGCGTCAGTTTCGTTAAAGAAGTGTCTTCTTTCAGAGTGTCCTATGATAACAGTCTCTACTCCGATAGCCGTAAGCATCTGAGCAGATATTTCACCTGTGAAAGCTCCGCCTTCCGCTTGGTGCATATTCTGAGCAGCTACTTGTACATTAGTTCCTTCTAAATGAGCTACAGCACTAGCTAAGTTCACAAAAGTTGGAGCTACGATAACTTCAACTTCTTTTCCTGAAGGTAATTTTTCAATTAACTCGTCTAATAGAGTGTGTGTCTCTGCATAAGTCTTATGCATCTTCCAGTTACCTGCAACGATTGAATGTCTCATATTATTGAATTTTTTTAAGTAAGTCTTTAATTTGGTCGAAGTTCTTTTCAGTAGCATTATAGTATGCTATCTTTCCTTCTTTATCAACTACGATATAACGAGGGATCCAGTTTAAATCTAATGACTTACCGAAGTCACCTTTCATTCCTTTTCCTTCTTTAGAGTAGTATTGTAGTCCTTCTATACCGTATTTCTCTATTGCTTCTTTCCACGCTTCTTCTGTTTTATCTAAAGAAAGGTTTACGAAAACTACATTAGGAAATTCTTTTTTGATTTCTTTCATTGTAGGTACTGCTTTGATACAGTCAGGACACCAAGCAGCCCAAACATCAATAACGATAGCTTTTCCTTTTTGTTGATCAAGGATTTGTTGTAGCGTAATGGCTTTACCATCTAGTTCAGCGAATTCTTGTTCTAAAGCTCTTTGAGCGAAAGCAGTTGTATCTTTTACTTGCTCTACTTCAGGCGTAGCAGTAGTTTCGTCTGCAAGTGTTGTTATAACTTCTTCTGTTTTTTGTGTTTCTTCTTTACAAGAAGCAAATGATACAGCTACAAGAGCGATGGTGATAAGTATTTTTTTCATAGATTATATTTCTGTTTTATTGTTTTAAGTTAACTTGATTCTAGGATCTAGATAAGCGTATATCAAATCTACTAAAATAGTAATGATTACGAAAGAAGAAGAGATAATAAGTACAGCTCCCATAATAACAGGTAAGTCTAATGTATTTAAGGCATCAACTATCTCTTTACCCAATCCATTCCATCCGAAGATATACTCTACGAATACTGCTCCTGCAAGCATAGAGGCGAACCAGCCTGATAAGGCTGTAACCACAGGGTTTAAGGAGTTCTTTAGTGCGTGCTTATAGATAATCTGTGGAGTACTCAACCCTTTTGCCTTAGCAGTACGTATATAATCTTGATTAAGAACTTCTAAGAGGGTATTTCTCATTAATTGGATTACTACAGCTAGTGGTCTAATACCTAGTACTACAGATGGTAATATCGCATTTTTAAGTACTAAGTGTCTTCCTTCTCCGAAGTCATCTACTTCATATAGACTCCCTGTCATTGATAGCCCTGTGTAGCTGTGTAAGATATATCCGAATATCCATGCAAATAGAATAGCACTAAAAAAAGAAGGAACACTCATTCCGAATGTACTGATAATAGCAATGGTCTTATCGAGCCAAGTGTTTTTAAACAAGGCTGATATAATTCCTAAAAATACCCCTACGAATAGGGCTATGGATATAGCTAAAGTTGCTAGAAGTATTGTGTTAGGTAAGGTCTCAGCAAGTATAGTACTCACTTTCTTACCACTCTTCTGAAAGCTTTCTCTTAGGTAAGGTGTTTTTAGCATTAGATCATAGTTGCTAATGCTAAATAACACTGTACCTGTATATTTATTCTCTGTGTTATAGCTATAATCGCCTTCTGTCTGACTGTGTACTGAAAGAGGAGATAAATCGTTTAGATATAAGAGATACTGTCTTCCTTTTGGTTGGTCAAAGCCATACTTCTTTTTGATAGCAAGTAGTTGTTCTGAATTCTCATTTTGGTCAAGCATCATTCTAGCAGGATCGCCAGGTAGGATGTTAAACAGAAAGAACACTACTGTAACTACACCAAATAAAGTGAAGAAAGCGTATAATAGTTTTTTTAAAAAGTAACTTAACAAGGGTAGTTGTTCTTATTTTAAGTTTACAGATTCTCTGTCATTCCAGTGTTTTTTATCTACGATAACACCACTCTCTATCACTACGATACTAGGGTTACCACGTTCGATAGTCTTAAGTGTAGTCCCATCACAAGTGTAGTATTCAAAAGGTAGTTTGTGCTTTTTGATTACTTGTTGGATAAGATCAGGACTTGATGCTGTCATACCAGCTACCACATATCCTTTCACTATCGCTTTATTAGCGAAGTCTCTCATCGCTTCTAGACCAGCTTCATCCGCTCTATTTAAGTCATACGAGATAAGCATCACTAGCTTAGGTTCTCCCATCATCATTGATAAGTGATCCTCGCCATCTTTATCCATTGTCAAGTCGTGTATAGGAGGTTGGTATCCTTCTGATACTAACTTTTCTTCTCTTCTAAGGTATTTAGCACCTTCAGGAAGTTTAGTCAATTCTTTATCTGAGAACTTGCGTTCCTCTCCATTTACATCGTAGTAGAATGTGATATCATATACAGCACGTGGTGCATCTTCAGGTATATCCATTCCTTCAGGAATATTAGTACCTATTTTATAAACTCTAAAGTCTTTAAGAGGAAGGTGATTAAGTACCCAATATCCCATAAAACTACATAATACTAAAGAAGCTAATAAGATAATACCATTCACTTTAGACGAGAAGATCGGTTTAATTACTTGGTTATACTTCATAATGATAAGGATCAAGATTAAAAGTACAATGTCTTTCGTAAAAGAACCCCAAGGCGTTAATGGTACTGCATCTCCAAAACATCCACAGTCTGTCACTTTATTAAA
>JBOFGJ010000105.1:0-10095 GCA_051649065.1 Flavobacterium sp.
AGCATTAGACAAATACTGCAAAGCATTTCTACTTTATGTCTATCGTTTAATCTAGGATAAACAAAACACGCCCGATTTACTGAATCGGGCGTTTTTTGTTTATATGATAACTTTATTTACTAGAACTGGAAGTAAATAAATGGTTGTGGTCCTGCTGTAGCTGTAGCATATACGATCCAGAAAACAAATGCTAACACTACTGCCTTAACGAACATTGGTGCAACATTAAACAGTTGGTTTGGTATTGCCATCCACGACTTAGGAATATAGTGCCATACGAATCCTATACCAATAAGTAAAAATGCATTCTTATACCCCATCGCAATGGTAGTCCACGCATTCCAATCAAACTCTAGATTCCCAATATTATTAATTATATCTAGTGCAATATCAAAAGATCCCGCTCTAAAGAAAATCCAACAGAATGTAACGAAGTTAAATGTCAAGAAGATAGAGAATATCTTCCAAAAGATATTTGGTTCCACTCCTTTTGCTCTTGGAAACAACTCCATAATGATCTTGTGGATCGCTAATGCAATACCGTGTAAAGCTCCCCAAACGATAAAGCGCAAACTAGCTCCATGCCATAGTCCTCCTAATAACATTGTCGTCAGAAGGTTAAAGTTAGTGTACATATTCTTCTTTTTGTCCTTCGCTAAAAGGAATGTAAGGAAGAATACTACTACTGAAGCAATAGCTAATATCAGAGGGATAATACTCGTGTTCGCATAATATACTCCCCACGCAATACTTCCTATAAAAAACAAACCAGGAAATAAGTATCCACCGAAACTACCCTTTCTATTTCCACCTACTGAGATGTATAAGAAATCCTTTAACCAAGTAGATAAGGATATATGCCATCTTCTCCAGAACTCTGTAATCGAAGTAGACTGATAAGGTACATTAAAGTTGATAGGAAGTCTATAGCCCATCAGCAACGCGATACCTATCGCCATATCAGAATATCCTGAGAAGTCACAGTAGATCTGAATAGCATATCCATAAGATGCCATAAGGTTCTCAAAAGCTGTATAGCTATTAGGAGAATCAAATACACGGTCTACGAAGTTAATCGAGATATAATCTGAGATAACTGCTTTCTTTAATAACCCTCCTATGATTAATAGAAGTCCTTCATTTACATACTCTCTAGACACATATATATTCTTATATATCTGTGGTAAGAAGTCTTTAGCACGTACGATAGGTCCAGCCACTAACTGCGGGAAGAACGAAATAAAGAATAGATAATCTAAGAAGTTCTTAGTTGGCTCTATTTCTTTACGATATATCTCGATGATGTAACTAATAGATTGGAATGTAAAGAACGATATCCCTACTGGCAATATTATATCATCTAAGTGCAACTTCGTATTAGCAAAAAAGTTAACCCCATCTAAGAAGAAGTTAGAGTATTTAAAATACCCTAATAATCCTAGATTCACGATTATACTTATCGTTAATAGTAGTCGCTTCTTCGCCAGATTAACCGTATGATTAATAATATTAGCAAAGTAATAGTCCATCAGCGATGATCCTATCAAGATGATAAAATACATACCACTTGACTTGTAATAAAAGAACAATGAGAACAATGTCACATATAACAAGCGGATATGAAAAGTTTTTCTCATCAATATATAGAAGAGATAAAACACAATAAAAATTCCTAAGAACAAAGCCGAGTTAAATAACAACGGTTCTTTAGGATTAAAAGTAAACCAACTGATGACTTGATCAGTAGTTATACTTGGTATTTCGATATTTAATAGACTCATTTAAGCTAGAAGACTATTATTGTTTAACAAATTGGTTATAAGCCTCTAAAAGTGCTTCATAAAACAGGTCCCCTGTATATTCATACCCTTTTACAGTATAGTGCACTAGATCTTTTGATAACATACCGTTCTCTCTTAAAGAAGAGAGACCTAATGTACCCCCTAGATTATAATATAAATCCCAGATAGCATATTTACCGCTGATACCGTTAATGATTAACTCATTCGCTAGTTCACCAGCTATATGATTAGGATTGTCTTTTGAGAAATAAGATGGCGGTGGCGTAGTCACTAATACATTAGCATTAGGAGCTACCTTTTTCACTTTTTCCAAAAACGCATTAACCTGATCTTGAAATGTCTTTGCATTCATTCTATCAAAAGACTCATTTGTTCCCATAGATACGATTACTAAATCTGGTTCTAAACCTCTTAATTGTTTAAAGAACAAATCATACTTCGTATAATCCGAAAACTTAGCTCCATTCACCCCGATTGTATGATACAGTATTCCTGGTTTATCGTTTTCTAGCACCACACCATTTAAGTCATAAGCTTCAGCCTGCTTGTTAGAATAGAAGTAAATACGATCTAATTCTTGTCCTATTTCAAAAGTATAGAATACATCATTCTTCTCTCCTGACAGCTCATTAAACATATTATTAGCTACAGACACTGACTCTTTCTGTTGAGTAGGGATAGCTAATCTCTTTCCTGCGTGTATCGTATTTGTCTTCATATTGTTCGCCTTTTTAATAGACTCTACTGAAGTACCATACTTATTAGCAATACCTGTTAATGACTCTCCTTTCTTAATCTGATGAGAGACCTTTTTAGGAGCAGAAGACTCTAAGAATACACGCTGACTAGCAGTTCCTACATTAAAGTCTTTTGTATTAGATGGAGTGAACACCTTCATACGAGAGAAACCATAGTTAGCATCTCGTACACTAAGTTCTATAACTGCATTTCTATCAGCTGTAGATAAAGCTATCCCACTTAAACCTACTTGAGCTTCTTTAACAGGATAGATATTTCTATAACTACTCCATTCTGCATTAGATGAGTATCTCACTAAAGCATTACCATTGGTCTTTGCTAACTTATATGGAAAAGCAAATCCTAAACCTCCGTTACCAAACTTATCTTGAAGTAGAACCCTCATTCTTCCACTGAAAAAATCAGCTTGAATATGTGAATCCCCTATGTGAACAATATTTATCTTCCCCTTCTTTGTGCGCGTTACCTTTTGCAACTTGCTAAAGAATGTATTCAATTGTTCTGTGTAATAAATCTTATTTCCTATTATTTCTTTATTATCTTGATCCCCATTGTACACATCATACTCATAAGTACTATTGCCTTGAGATTGACCGAAAGAACTAATATGAAATAAAACACCTACAATAAAAACAGCAATTTTATTCCTTTTCATTTTCAATTTTTTTTGAGTGACTACTCTCCTCTGCTACCGCCATCGGATTGATTATCTACTCCTACAGATGACCCACCTGGATGTTTCTTTTTATATTCTTGATACCCTTCTTCTAATCTTGTGAATATCTTCTCAGCTACAGCAGATGCCCCCTTGTGATTAAAGTGTGTATAATCTTTATTTGCCTTAGCTTGCTCCACCCATTTTATCATAGATCCATTACCTCCCATAGCATCATATAGGTTAAAGAACCCTGTATGCGCTTCCATAGCATACTTGCGTTGTGATTTTACTAACGGCACTACGGCCTTATCAGTTTGCATCACACCATCTACTTTAGAAGACTTATCTGCAGCAGAGATTACTAAAATACTTGCATTAGGAAAACACTGCTTAAGGTGTGCTACCACAGCACTCATCTTCTTCGTATACCACGAGTAATCTAAAGTACCATAGTTTAACACGTTAGCACCATAGTGAAGTACAATTAAACTATAGTCTAAATTACTTTGATATTTCTGCATTAAACTCACTTTAAACAGTGATATTGGAAGACCTGAGTTACCTCTACTAGAGAAGTTATCTACCTGTACACCACCTGCACCGCTGAAGTCCATCCCGTAGATAGGAATTGAATCAGCGTGTTTAAACGTCAGTTTAATCTCCTTGACACCACCGTCAGCTAACTTAAGTTTATTCAATTCAGAATTGATACTCAACTTTCTAACGATCGTATCTTTATTAGTTATAACTACTACTTCTCCTCTTTTATTATTCGAACTACCATAATAAAGTGTTGGATTATAAAGCATTGTCATATTTTGCATCTTTCCGCCTGCATAACTAACCCACGTCTGTTTGATTGTATCCTTAACGAAATACACCTGTCCAGATACACCGAAAGGTTTCTGTGGTTTCTTCACATTTAAGTAAGATACCATTCTGAAGTTAGGTGAATATTTATGAATAACAGACTGTCTAGACTGAGCAGATTCAGACATAATAGGCACATATCCTACTCCCATACCACCATACTTAGCCTGGTAGCTCTTACGCATATCTTGTACGATCAAATCTCCATCAGTCATAGAGTCACCGTAGTACGCGATACGTACACGTTTACCTTTCTTTTGTTCTAAAGAATATAATCTAGCAAAGAAATTCTCTAAATATATATTCCCCATAAAAGACTCTGTATCCTCATCACTAGTCAGTGCGTCTTCAGGTACCACGATCACTCGTTCATCCCCGACACCTACTACTGCAGGTTCTTTAACAGCCCCCTTTAAGGTATCTTTATTGATTAGCGTTTCTGTTCCACCACCACCAATAGCCTCAAGCATTAAACTATCCACTACTATATTACTGGTAGGAACCACCTCTTCACTAAATAATTTCTCAGGTAAATTTCCCTTAAAGAATAAAAAAAAGCCACTCGCCATTACTATTATGGCAAGTGACTGGTATATATATGATTTCTCTACTTTCACAAAAATACTTAATAGATTACATTCGGTCTGGTACAGCTATCCCTAATAAAGAGAACGCATCCTTAATCACCATACCTACTTTTTCTGATATTTGTACTCTAAACGCTTTTAAAACAGTATCCTCTTCTCCTAAAATAGATACTGTTTGATAAAACGAATTATATTCTCTTACTAACTCATATACATAATTAGCTAATAATGCAGGACTATGTGTACGTGCAGCATCTTGAATCACTACAGGGAATTCCTCTAGTAATTTTAATAATTCTTTCTCTTTTGGATCTAAAGAAATCCCTGTTATCTCTGGTGTAAAATCAAAGTCAGCTTTTCTCAAAATTGACTGGATACGAGCGTATGTATATTGGATAAAAGGCCCTGTATTACCTGCAAAATCAACTGATTCTTTAGGATTAAACATCATTCCTTTACGAGGATCTACTTTAAGCATAAAATACTTAAGTGCACCTATTCCGATAGTTGTGAATAACTTAGAACGCTCCTCCTCAGAGTACCCTTCTAACTTCCCTAACTCCTCAGAAATGCTCTTAGCAGTATCTACCATCTCTTGCATTAAATCATCAGCATCTACTACAGTTCCCTCTCTACTCTTCATCTTACCAGAAGGAAGCTCTACCATACCATATGATAAGTGGAACAAGCTCTCTGCCCAATCAAAACCAAGTTTCTTAAGGATTAAGAACAATACTTTAAAGTGATAATCTTGCTCATTACCCACAGTATACACCATACCACCTACATCGCCGAAGTCATTCACACGTTGTATAGCAGTACCGATATCTTGTGTCATATATACAGATGTACCATCACCACGAAGTACTAATTTCTCGTCAAGTCCTTCATCAGATAGATCTATCCATACAGAGTTATCCTCTTTTCTGAAGAATACACCCTGTGCTATACCTTTCTCTACCTCATCTTTCCCTAATAAATAAGTATTACTCTCGTAGTACACTTTATCAAAGTCAACACCTAGGTTTTTATATGATACTGCAAATCCGTCATAAACCCATTGGTTCATTGTCTTCCACAGTTCGATAACTTCAGGCTTATTATTCTCCCAATCCACTAGCATTTGCTTCGCTTCTTTGATAATCGGAGCCTCTTTTTTAGCTTCGTCTTCAGTCATACCTTGTGCCATCAATTCCTTGATTTCACTCTTGTACTCCACATCAAACTTCACATAGTAATTTCCTACTAATTTATCTCCTTTAAGTCCTGTAGACTCAGGAGTTTCACCATTACCGTAACGTTGCCAAGCTAACATAGATTTACAAATATGAATACCTCTATCGTTAACGATTTGTGTCTTATATACTTTTTTACCTGAAGCCTTTAATATCTCAGCCACAGCATATCCTAATAAGTTATTTCTAACGTGACCTAAGTGAAGTGGTTTATTTGTATTAGGAGAAGAATATTCTACTAATATTGCCTTATCACCCTCTACAGGTGTTACATATCCGAAGTGCTCTTCTTTACGTGTAGCATTAAAGAAATCGATATAGTAACTATCTGAAACAACTAAATTTAAAAAACCTTTAACTACATTAAACCGCTCTATAACAGATGTATTCTCTACTAAGTACTCACCTATTTTCGTTCCAATCTCTACTGGATTTCCCTTCACCTGTCTTAAGATTGGGAAAATAACTACAGTAATATCGCCTTCAAACTCTTTTCTTGTCGCCTGATACTCAACTTTGTCTATGGTTACACCATATAATTGCTGAATCGCTTTCTCTATCTGCGGAGTTAAAATCTGATTTAATGTCATTTTTATTATTTTTATTAAAGAAGCAAAGATAATTTATATTTCTTCATTTCAAGAAGTCTACACAAGGAATTTAAACATTTCATTTAGAATTTATTAAACTCTATACAAACCCACCAACTAACTAAATTGCAACAAAATACATTAAAAAACAAAACATCCCCTGAGTTAAAAACAGGTAAATATCTGTTAAATACTACAACACCACTCTCTAAAATTCTGCTTACAATATTCAATTATAATCGTACACATTACTCTATTCCTTCATAACAGCGTAATTAACTAGTAAACTCTAATTCACTCATTCGACCAATTACATATATGCTCAGTGTTTTATTATATTTACTCAAATTTTAACCACAAACAAATCAGACATAAACCTATATCTTTACTAGATCAACCTTATATAAAACAAAATAGAATTACGATACTAATTAAATAACAAAATGAAAAGCATCAAACTACCTAACGACCTTATTCCTAATCTGTCTGAACAAATAATCACATATGATTATCTGTCTACTCAAGAGGTGTCAAAACAACAGGTAAGTTTGAATCAAAATGCATTTAGTTTCTTAATAGAGGGAACAAAAGAGGTAGTTCACAACAATTCAAATGTAGCCATAGACAACTCTAAATTCATTTTAATGAAGGCAGGACATTGTTTAATGACAGAAAGACTCTCAACAATTAACAACTATAGAAGTATTCTCTTATTCTTCACAAACGAAGCGATACTTAACTTCCTACTCAAAAATAATATACCTCATAACAATACAGTAAATCGTCACTCTGTACACACATTTAATTATGATGACTTTATAAGACGATTTGCCTTTAGTTTATTAGATATTAATAAACTGAACAATCCTACAAAAAAAAAACTACTAACAATAAAACTAGAAGAAATTCTATTATACCTAGTAGAATTATATGGTACAGACTTTCTTCTATCCTTCACAATCAATAACAACCATCAAACACAAAGATTCACGCAAACCATAGAAAGCAACCTACTTAACAAACTTACATTAAACGAACTTGCCTTTTTATGTAATATGAGTCTATCTAGCTTTAAAAGAGAATTTAAAAAACACTACGCTGAATCGCCTAGCAGATGGTTTCAGAGTAAGAGACTAGAATATGCTCACACGCTACTGAATCAAAAAAACAAAACTACATCAGAAATATATCTAGAAGTTGGATACGAAAACATGTCTAGTTTTATACAAGCATATAAAGCTAAATATGGCAACACACCTAAACAACTTCATAAACAATGAACTTCTAGCAACATTTTTTGAACCAATACCTATAACACCTGTTTTAGATCTTACTATAATTTTGTATTAAACATTTAATCATAAGTATAATGAAATTTACAAATTTTATAATCGGACTATTACTAACCTTGTCTACAAGTGTTTTGGGGCAGAATACTTTTACTCTATCTAGTAAAGATCTAGGTGGAGAAACAACCAAAAAACAAGAATTTAATGGTTGGGGTTGCGATGGAGAGAACCAATCACCTCAACTATTTTGGCAAAATGCTCCTGCAGAAACCAAAAGCTTTGCCATTACGATGTATGATCCAGATGCTCCTACAGGAAGTGGTTTTTGGCATTGGGTAGTATTTGATATCCCAAACAACATAAACGAATTAGTAACTAATGCAGGCAAAACCAATTCTACCTTATTACCGAAAGGAGCTATACAGAGTCTTACAGATTATGGTATCAAAGGATTTGGTGGACCATGTCCTCCTGCAGGTCACGGTTACCATCAATATATCATAACTGTACACGCCCTTAAAACAGACAAACTAGGTTTAGATGGAAACACTACTCCTGCTGTAGTAGGTTTCAATCTATGGGCTAATACACTGGCTAAAGCAAGCATCATCGCTTACTACAAACGATAATACACATGATATAAAAACAAAGCGACTCCTGACATACAAGGTGTCGCTTTATTTATTACTATAGAAACAATTCTTACAAAATATTTTTTTCCTATTTCAAATAATACCTTACCTACCTCTCAACATCCACTCTAGTGCGCGTCCTAAAGTATTTTCTACCCCCCCTACGAAAGGCATCAGCTCTTTCTTTTTTATCTAACCACCCAGTAATTCCTCTTCCAGATACTTGACTAGAGGAAATTCTCACATATCTCTTTTCTTCTTGATACATAAAAGGTACTATCACATTAACTCCTTCAAACCTATCTTCTTCCTCAAATCTATATTCCAGATTAGAACTCACATAAAACCGCACTTTAGCATCACTAAAGTACAAACTGGGATTACTATTTAAATACACAATTGACGCTGAACTGCGAAAACTAGGACTAGACAATAAAGTCTGCCCATACATTACAGAACTAGTTAGTAATAGCAACAAATAGAAGGACACTTTATCCATATTACAATACACTAAAACTATTACAGATAATAATCAATCGCTTAATCTGGGTTAAAAACACTTTCTTAAGGTAGTATTCCTATTAACAAATCAAGAAAGAGATTTTCTAAGAAGCTAAAGTCATTCCTATACTCTCTAACATACTCATCCTTTTTTGAATAATTAGAAACATCTACACCAAACCCGTGATTAAAAACCACATTGCTATTTAAGAGACGATACTTGTTCCGCATAAGCGTTTCTAAATCATCTTTTTCTTCATATTTATTAACCTTTTTAGGGACAAACTTTGGTTTAGAACCATTATAAAACCGCACATTAGCATCACTAAAATACAAATAAGGATTGCTCTCTAAATACACCACTGAAGCCGCACTAGTAAAGCCAGCGTTTGATATAATAGACTGCCCATATACACAAGGCATTCCTATTATTATCAACATATACAAAAACATATTTCTCACACTAATGCAGTTTTAACTTCAAACAAAAATACAATAATTAACATAAAAACAGAATTAACCAACTGATTCAAAATAAAATACACATCATTAATTATCATTTTTAACTCCTAAGTCTAGTCAGAGTGAGGTGGCATCGCCTCTAACACAGACCTTGGTCCCTCCTCTTGTTTCTCCTCTTGATCCTGTAACACATTAGGTTCTGCTAGTTTATCTAATTTATTCCTCCTACTATAAAAGCCAGGTGGCGCCCACTTCTTAGGTCTATCTTCATCAACACTTATATCAGTCTTTTTCTTTTCTGTAGTATTTACTCTTCCTGAGATTTTATCAGTAATACCAGGACTTTCTAAAGAAGAAGAAGAAGAAGAAGAACTTCTCTCCTTGTTTTCAATTGCCTGTTTCCCGTTCTCTGTTACCTGTTCCCCGTTCCCCGTTACCTGTTCCATGTTCCCCGTTACTTGTTCCATGTTCCCTATTGCCTGCTCCACGTTCCCTGTTACCTGTTCTCCGTTCCCTGTTACCTGCTCCACGATCCCTGTTGTCTGCTCCACGTTCCCTGTTGCCTGTTCCTCGTTCCCTGTTTCCTGTTCCCCAAGCTCTATCATACCGTGATAAGCACTAGTACTAATAAGTTTGCCATCTGCTGATTTCCACACACTCCAGAAGTGTACCTTGCCCTCAACCCAATCTTTAGGTAAGTCAAAGTGTAC
>JBOFGJ010000106.1:0-2302 GCA_051649065.1 Flavobacterium sp.
CTAGTAAGTAGATATATTGTACTGCTTTGATTTAGTAGTGTTTGGTATATGTAAGGAGCTTAGAGGAGAGGTATAGGAAGAGGAAATAAACTGTGTTTTTAGATAGAAAGTGTAGTGAGAAAAAAGAGGGATTAGATGACTTATACAGAGGTAAAAATAAAGATAGATGAGCTTAAACAACAGGTTGAAGCACAAGGAAGCTTAAATAATGAGCAGTTAGATGCTCTACATAAGAAGTTTCGTTTAGAGTGGAACTTTAACGCAAATGCAATGGAAGGAAATATGCTAACTGTAGAAGAAGCAGAGAGTGTATTAAACGGAATCTTAGAGGTGTACCAAAAGTCTTTAAAGGATGTATTAGAGATAAAGAAGCACGATACTATTATACGTGAGATATTGCGTGTAGGGAAGATGGAATTAAAACTATCTGAAAAGGCAATCAAGGACATCCACGCTAAGGTTATCTATGAAGAAGAAGTAGATAAGACATTACAATTAGGACAGTATAAACTAGAAGCCAACGAGTTTATCAACTATAGAGGTGAAAAACATATATTCGTTAGCCCTGAGGAAGTTCAGAAGCAAATGAAGGAATTACTTACCCGTACTAATGAGGCTATCGCTTTCGTACAGCGTGGTAAGAAGTATGCTCCACACTCTTTAGACGTGGCACTAAACTTCCTTATTGATTATATGAACATTCATCCGTTTACTCAAGGTAGCGAGCGTGTTGGGTTTATATTGACTAACCAAATATTGGTAGCTTTAGGATATACTCCGTTTTGGATTACTGATGAAGAGAATGAAGCATACTATCACGGTTTAGTTGATATCTTATGCTATGAGGGGAATAAAGAACCATTGTTTAAGCATATCAGTGAGTTAGTGTTGCGTTCTCAACAGATGGTGAATGATGTAACTGCGGGCAAATCTATAGATGCTGAGGGAGATATCCTTAATCAAATAGAGTTGCTTAAAAAAGCGTTGAAAGCAAAAGACGAAGAGCGATTAAAGAAAGTGAAATCGGAGGAAGTAATTACCGCATTATACACTGATTCTCTAAAAGCAATGTATTTAGAGGTAGACCAAAAAATAAAGGGAAGTTTTAAAGATTTGTTTGGAGAGATTACCACTACTTATATTAATGTAAGTGTACAAGAGGAGTCAGAAGTACTTCAACAGGAGATTCTTTTAGATGCGGAAGATATCTCGTGGAATGACGTAGATGGTATCTTATCGACTACATCTCTACACGGATTTAAGTTAACTAATGAGGCAGAAGTGATCACTATCGAATTGAATTGTGAGTTCTTAGAAGCTGAGTTCATTGTAGATCTTGGAGATGGCTATGTGATTAGTAAAACATACGAGCAAGGTCTAGATGCAGAAGAAATAAAAGAAGTCGCTAATCATATCTGTGGACAGATTATTAAGAATATTAAAGAATTAAATTAATATTAATCTGATTCAATTATATAAGCCGAGGTATTTAGATACTTCGGCTTTTTTTGTTATAATATTGATGGGTGTCTTGTATTATTTTTTTAATAAATAGTTCCTATATTGAGAATTTTATTATCTTTAGTTAATAAATGTGTCTATTTAGAACTATAAGGTATTATTACATGATGATAAAATAAACTGCGTAACAAAATGGCAAAGAAAAAGAAAACCCTACCGAAGAACTTTCAAGAGTTAATAGATAGCAATGATATCACTGCGCTTAAAGCAGTATTTGATACATGTGAGATAGATGCTAGAGGTGGTTATGGTAAGACTACAGCACTTAGTTTCTATGGGATATCAGAAGAGTTTGTGAGATGGTTAGTAAAGAAAGGGGCAGATATTGACGCTGTGGATAGTTATAATCGCACAGCTCTTCATAGTCATACAGGGTTGCGTAGAAATAGCAATATAGCTGTTTTTATAGCCTTAGGAGCAGATGTTAATGCTGTAGATAGTTATGGTTCTACACCTTTACACTTTGCAGCTGGACACGGGTTTAATGCAGGAGCAGTGGAGTTATTGATAGAAGCAGGAGCATCAGTTAATGTGCTAAATTCATATAAGGAAACTCCGCTCAATGGAGCACTTAAACGAGCAGCGAATATTGACCTAGTTAATTTAGTTGCAGTATCGAAGGTGCTTTTGCCATTGACTAAAGAGATTACATTGAGTATGCGTGACGATATCACGCGCATAGGAGAGAACTTTGAGTTTCACAGAGAGAATTTTAATCCAGATTATATAGAAGAGAGTGATAAGGCTCTAAGTGAGTTATATCAACTATATGGAGTTACAC
>JBOFGJ010000107.1:0-1377 GCA_051649065.1 Flavobacterium sp.
ATAGAAGAAGTGATAGTAAGTGTTCTCATCATATACATTTAATCCTCTTGGCAAACTAGTAGTTAGCTTTGCTCCAATAGTGAGTTGTTTAAAATATGCTGTAGCTGGGCCTTTAGATTTTTGATGAAAGATTACATCAAAGTAACCTTCTGCTACATTAAATGTACTCGGTGTATAATTACGGTACTCTGTATCTGATATTTGCATTAAAACGGTTTGACCTACTTCATACTTAGCATTTGATAAATCACCAGTAAAACGTATTCTCAGTAACTCATTAGTCAATTGTTCTTTTTCTGTTACAGTTACTGTGATAAACATTCTGCTCCAAGCTGTTTTTACTATTGTACCTATTAGTTTTGGAATCTTTGGCATATCTTTCTTTTTTTAGGTTTTAAGCAAATGTCTCTAAAAAGGTAGAGGTAGAAGTAAAACTTTAGTAGGAGAAGATTGGATAAAAAGAGGTAGGTCTTTTAAACCCAGATTCCGCATTAGCCCAATACTATGAGTCAATTCTACTTTATATCTCTATCACTTTTTCTAAAACCATACTATAGTATGCTTTTTTCATAAGTTCAGAGCTATTTTGTATAATAAACTCTCGTTAATTGGTCTATCGCACAATCTGGGTTAAAGAGGAATAGGTAGTGGGAAGTGATGAAGGAGAAATAGATTAAAATAAAAAGAGCTTAATTCGTAATGTAGAATTAAGCTCTTACAGTATCTCTAAATTGTAGAGGAGTCTGATAGGTTAGTTTTTTGAACATACGCGAGAAATAGGTATGATCTTCGAAGCCTAAATTAAAGGCTATTTCTTTAACTGGTTTATTCGTATAGTACAATAAACGCTTTGCCTCATCTAATATTGATTTCTTTAACCAGTAACTTACTGTTTGCCCTGTTGTTTTCTTTACACAATCATTTAAGTGCGCTGTAGTAATGCTTAACTCATTAGCAAAATAAGAAGGTAGGTTCAGATGTGTCTGATGTGTAATTAAGCGTTTAAAATTGCTTGTTATTACAGCAGGTTGTGACTGAGTTCCTAAATCTTTTACTGATTGATTATGCGTGGTCTGAGAACAGATACTATATAATGCCGTAGAGAATAGACCATTAATAATTTGTGTTTTGTGTTGGCTATCAGTAGCGATATACTTTTTCATTAATTCGAATGTAGTCGCTAGCATTTCCATCTCCTCTTCGCTAATAGATAGTAGTTGTTGGCTTTCTGGTAATGTATATAATAAATCATTAATATCGTTAGGTATTCTGAAGTCTTGGATACCTAAGAAGTAACCTTTAAAATCATTACTGATATGTCTTACACTGTGTATCTGATAAGGCTTAACGATTAGTATATTGTTTCGCTGAGCAATG
>JBOFGJ010000108.1:0-2132 GCA_051649065.1 Flavobacterium sp.
TAGACTAAGTGTTCACGGTTTGGGATACACAGACTTTATGCTACTTCACTTACTTGCTTCTGATACAGAACAACAAATGAGACGAATAGATTTGGCAAGCCGCATAGGGCTAACACCCTCAGGTGTTACACGTCTACTAAGCCCTTTAGAAAAGAACGGTTTAGTCGGTCGCAAAAGCAATGCTCGCGATGCCAGAGTGAGTTACGTGATATTGACAGAGACAGGTCTGCGCGTGTATGAAGAAGCTAAAGTCACAGCAGAAGCTGTAGCAATGGATATTCTTCCTAAAGTAAAAGTGAATCAACTCAATGCAATATTCGAATTGTTTAAACAATTTGACGTCAACGAGGATGACTTTTAATAAATACAATGAATACAAATGAAACAAACTTACTTAACTGCTGATTTTGAAGCAGGAAAAAGATTATTCTTAAAACAGTTACAAGGGAAAATAGTCAACCTAAATTTAATTCGATTGAAAGAAGTAGCGGACTATTCTGAGCACCCAGAATTACAAAGTGAAGAAACAATAAGTGGCTTTGACGCTTATCAGAAATATATAACGTTAACCCTTCCTTTTTTAGAAGCGAGTGGAGGTAAAATATTGTATATCGGCACAGGAGATCAATTCTTAATAGGTCCTCAAGAAGAACGTTGGGACTTGTGTATGCTAATTGAACAAAATAGTGTAGCTGATTTCTTTGCCTTTGAACAAAATCCAGAATATATGAAGATAGTAGGTTATAGAACAGCAGCTGTTGAAGACTCAAGATTACTTCCCCTTCAAAACTTGTAAAACAATGGAACATCAAGCACTAATAAACGGCATTAACATACAGTATGAAACTTTTGGGATGAAGGCTAATCCTGCTGTATTACTAATCTCGGGATTGGGTACATCAATGACCAGATGGACTACTCCATTCTGTGAATTACTTGCAACTAAAGGTTACTATATTATCAGATACGACAATAGAGATACAGGATGCTCAACATTCTCTGACAAAAAGTTTAATTCCCCTGAAGAAGTATTCGCTGTTTTGGGTAAAGGCGTTATAGAACCACCCTTCTACTCCTTATATGACTTAGCCAAAGATGCTATATTGTTATTAGATCACTTGAAAATCTCAAAAGTACATGTCATAGGACGCTCAATGGGAGGTATCATTGGGCAAATCATAGCAAGCAAATATAAAGAACGTGTACTATCACTAACTATTATAATGTCTTCTTCGCTTAATCCTATACTTCCTCAAACTTCTCCTGAGGTAATGGGACGTATGATGGCTCCTCTGCCTAATTATCAAACAGACAAAGAGAATCATATCAAGGCAAGATTAGCATTTACGAAGTTTATATCGAGTACTGACTTACCCTTTAATGAACAAGAAGAAATAGCATTAATAGAAAAGGATTACAACCGAAATAAGAGATCTAATAATACGCTAATGCATGTCTGTGCAGTAGGTTTTACACCTTATGATAGAGAGATTACAGCTTCTATTACTTGTCCTACTCTAATCATACACGGTACGATAGATCCTATATTCCCAAAAGAACACGCTTTAGATTTACATCAGTCTATTGCTAATTCTATGTTATTACTAATTGCTAATATGGGACATGATCTACATCAAGATAGATACGCTGAAGTAATAGAGCGATTTATAGAACTCTAAACTGAACAACTATTTTGTACAACGTGGCAATGTAATTATCTTTATCCTATAACCAACCCAAACATTATGACTATTAAAAAAACGCTGCTAGGTTTATTTCTTTTTGTAGCTACAGTGAGTACTGCTCAAGAAAAAGAAATAATTCCATTCACATATGATATAAAGACAAACCAATATAAAGGGTTTACTCCTATCATCAATGCTTTAAAAGACAATACAATAGTAGCATTAGGTGAAGGAACACATGGTACTAAAGAATTTAATGATATAAGAATAGAGTTAATTAAAGACTTAGTTACTAATCACAACTTTAGAATTATTGCTTTTGAAAATGCCTATGGAGATACTTACATGATTAATCAAGTCATCAACTCTACTGGTGATTTACAAAAAACGATGAAAGAAAATTTAGTCTCTGTTTGGCAAACCAAAGAAATAGAGAACTTATTCTCT
>JBOFGJ010000109.1:0-9515 GCA_051649065.1 Flavobacterium sp.
GCAAACCAATCTTGTATAAATATTTCTTTAAATACATCTGGAATATTCGCACCTTGATACATTATTTTAGTAAATGTACCATCTAACCAATCAGGGTAGAACTTAGCGACAGTACCATAGATATACAGCATCCCTACCTGAAAAATAAAGATCCACGATATATAAGTTGGCATTGATAATTCTTGTTCTACTCTATTGTGTTTAACATCTAGCGAAGCATATCTATTTGCTGGTAAGAAACACATATAAACACAAATCACTAATAACATATAATAGTGATTATTATAAGAAGTCTTTTGAAGAAAATAAGCGCCTGCCCATAGCACTGTTAATAAGGGCATTGTCCACCTATAGCGATAACCTAACATTACAGCTATAGAAACACATCCCATCAAAAAGAAATAGACATACATCTGAGGCCCTACTATTACCTGCAGAAAGTCCATATATATATGGGAAAATGTAAACTTAACATCTACCAAATTATCTCTTACCCATCCTGTCGCAATCGCACCAAACGACTCACAGGCGAATAACAAACCAAATAAAATACGGAAGATAATTAACGGTGAATTATCTATCTGTTGGAACAGCTTTTCTTTCATAACAACTAAAGAACTCTCTAGTCACGCGTTCATCATCATTTAACTTCGCAACTAACTCATCGAGTCCACTAAACTTTAATTCATCTCTTATTCTGTCTAAGATACGAACTTTTAGCCTTTGGTCGTATAAATCTCCAACCCAATCTAGATAATTTACTTCTATGGTATATGGGTGATCTGCAAATGTCGGGTTAATACCTACACTCATCATCCCTTTCACTTTTTTGCCATTTAATTCAGATTCTACTACATAAACTCCATTCTTTGGTATCAGTTTATAATCTTCATCTACTACGATATTAGCTGTTGGAAAACCAAGTGT
Source organism: Flavobacterium sp. (assembly GCA_051649065.1). GTDB lineage: Bacteria > Bacteroidota > Bacteroidia > Flavobacteriales > Flavobacteriaceae > Flavobacterium. Next base: position 928 of record JBOFGJ010000109.1, read on the forward strand.
ACGACCTAACTTCTTACCGTGTACCACTACTCCTGAGAAATAATATTCATAACCTAAGAACTCATTGGCTAAAGTCATATCTCCTACTTCTTCTAAAGCAGTGCGTATCTTCGTTGAGCTAATAGAGACATGATCTATCTCCTGAGCAGAGATCTCTTCTACTTCAAAAGCATACTTCACTCCGAATGCCTTTAGGTCATCGATATCTGCTGTTCTATTTTTTCCAAAACGGTGATCGTGACCTATGATAATCTTAGAGATATTAAATTTATCTACTAATACCTGCTTCACGAACTCCTCTGCTGTCAACTGTGAAAACTCAAAATCAAACTTCTGAATAACCAAATTATCCAAACCTAGCCCTTTTAAAAGTTCCTTTTTCTCTTCTATTGTATTGAGTAATCGTATTGTATTATCCTGTTTTAAAACCATACGTGGATGTGGAAAGAATGTCAATACAAGACTTTCTGCACCCGATGCTTTTGCAGAATCTACTAGCTTCTTAATGATCATTTGATGACCGATGTGTACACCGTCAAATGTTCCTAAAGTTGCTATTACTCGTCTATCACTTTCAAAATTTGATATAGAAGAAAATGTTTTCAATTTTTAAAGTTTATATCAGTTACATTACTAATTTTGTCACCCTTTTCTAAAGAGGTTGGATGCAAAATAAAACAGTGTAAAAATACATCATTTTTACAAAAGCCTCTTTATAAAAACAATATAATGTAACCCCTTTAACATAATTCAATATGCCTAGTACGAGATTTTTAAAAGCCTTATTACTTCTATCTACTACCCTATTATTATCATTCACTATCCAAGCACAAGTAAAGATCATGACTTGGAACTTGCTAAACATTGGCAAAAGCAAAACAGAAGAACAAATAGAATACATCGCTAAAGTCATTAAACAAACAGATATCATCGCTATCCAAGAGGTTGTAACTAACCCTTCAGGAGCACAGACTATCGCTAAACTTCACGAGGAACTAAACAGATCTTCAGGTGCCAAATGGGATTATTCAGTTAGTGACCCTACTGTAAGTTCTCCTTATCGCTCAGAACGCTATGCTTATATTTGGAGAACAAGTAAGGTTAAGCTTAAGGGAAAACCATTCTTAGAACCAACCTACCAAGAAGAAATAGAAAGAGAGCCTTATATGGCAACGTTTATTTACAAAGGAAAGGAGATAACAATAAGTAGCATTCATACTTTGCCAACTAAACATCAACCAGAAACTGAAATTAAGTACTTGAAGTTCTTTCCTGAAGTATACCCAAAACACAATCTTATATTCCTAGGAGACTTTAACCTTACAGAAAAACACTCCGTATTTAATCCTCTTAAGAAACAAGGATATGTACCAAGTTTTGTTGATCAGAAAAGCAGTCTAAGACAGAAGTGTATAAAAGGAGATTGCCTAGCTTCAGAATATGACAATATATTCTATCACAGCGAGAAAAACGAACTAGTAAAAGCGACACCTATTATGTTCTTTGAAGATTTTGAAGACATTACTATTGCGAGAAAAGTCTCTGATCATATCCCCTTAATGATTACTATCAATCCGCTATAAAAACAAGAACGCCTTCTGTGTAGAAGGCGTTTTTTATTTATATTTATTATCTTCGATTCATATAAATCATCACATAGTATAATAACGTAGCTAATGAACTTATAGCTGCTACTACATAGGTACGTGCAGCCCATTTAAGAGAATCTTCTGCTCCTGCATATTCCGCTTGAGTTACCATATTCTTAGCTTTTAGCCACTTTAAAGCGCGATTACTAGCATCATACTCCACTGGTAAAGTAACAAAAGAGAATATTGTCGTCATTGCAAACAAGATAATCCCAAATAACAACAACTGTGGAAAACTATTCAACATTAATATCCCTCCTAATAGTACGAATGACATAATAGAAGAGGTAAAGCTAACGATTGGTACTAATTTAGAACGCATTGTCAGCCAATGATAAGCTTCAGCATGCTGTACAGCGTGTCCTACCTCATGCGCCGCTACCGCCGCTGCCGCAGCATTGCGCTCATTATATACTGCTTCACTCAGATTCACTGTTTTATCTATTGGATTATAGTGGTCAGTCAATCTACCAGGAGTTGAGATTACCCTTACATCACGGATACCGTGATCCATTAGCATTTTCTGTGCGATTTCAGCACCACTCATACCATTTTGTAAATGAACTTTAGAATAGGTCTCAAACTTCTTCTTTAAACGATTACCAACTAACCAGCTGGCACCCATTATAGCGATCATTAAAATCCAAATCATACTTATACGTTTTATTGCTTTAATAGTAAGTGTGCAAAATACAAGCCATTTTTAAAATAAGACAACTTGACAGAAATCTTTATCACAAGCTTAACATTTAGCTGACGAACCCAGTCAGTTACAATCCACATTAAGCGATAGACATATAAACGAAAAGTATTGGGTTAATGCTTAATCTGGGTTAAACCACAGATAATTTTGCTCAAAAAAAAAGCTTGTCAATTCTGACAAGCTCCTTCTTTGATTATTTAAGTTTCTTCTTAACCTCTACTTCTTGGAAAGCTTCGATTACGTCATACTCCTTAATATCATTGTAGTTCTTGATTTGGATACCACAATCATATCCTTTAGATACTTCTTTAGCATCGTCTTTGAAACGTTTAAGAGCAGTTAACTCACCAGTGTAAATTACAACTCCCTCACGGATCAAGCGAATTCTAGAATTACGGAAGATCTTACCATCTGTAACCATACATCCAGCGATAGTACCAACTTTAGAAATTTTGAACAACTCTCTAATCTCAGCAGTACCAGTAACCTCTTCTTTCAACTCTGGAGATAACATACCTTCCATTGCATCTTTAAGATCATCGATAGCAGCATAAATAATAGAGTAGTTACGGATATCAATTTCTTCTTTATCAGCTAATTGCTTAGCAGACGCCATTGGACGAACGTTAAATCCGATAATGATCGCATCAGAAGCAGAAGCTAACAATACGTCAGACTCTGTAATCGCACCAACTCCTTTGTGGATAATGTTGATTTGAATTTCTTCTGTTGATAATTTAGAGAATGAATCAGATAATGCCTCAACAGAACCATCCACGTCTCCTTTTAAGATAATGTTCAATTCTTTGAAATCTCCTAAAGCAATACGACGTCCGATCTCTGCTAACGTAATGTGACGTTGAGCACGTACAGATTGTTCGCGGATTAACTGAGTACGTTTAGATGCAATTTGTTTTGCCTCTTTTTCCTCTACGAATACATTAAATTTATCACCTGCAGTAGGTGCTCCATCTAATCCTAATACTGAGATAGGTGTTGATGGTCCAGCTACTTTAATTGATTTACCACGCTCATCATGCATAGCACGCACTTTACCATGGTTACATCCAGCTAATAAATAATCACCTACTCTTAATGTACCAGCCTGAACTAATACAGTAGATACATATCCTCTACCTTTATCTAAGAAAGCTTCTACTACAGTACCTACCGCTAACTTATCTGGGTTAGCTTTAAGGTCAAGCATTTCAGCCTCTAATAACACTTTTTCAAGTAATTCAGCCATACCAATACCTTGCTTAGCAGAGATATCTTGAGATTGGTAAGTACCACCCCAATCTTCTACTAAGAAATTCATTGCAGCTAATTTCTCTTTAATTTTCTCTGGATTAGCCGTAGGCTTATCCACTTTATTGATAGCAAAGATGATTGGTACACCTGCCGCTTGAGCGTGGCTAATAGCCTCTTTCGTTTGTGGCATGATGTCATCATCAGCAGCGATTACGATAATAACGATATCTGTTACTTGCGCACCACGAGCACGCATTGCAGTAAACGCCTCGTGACCAGGTGTATCTAAGAAAGTGATCTTCTGACCATTTTCTAATGTTACTCCATAAGCACCGATGTGTTGTGTAATACCTCCTGACTCACCAGCGATAACGTTAGCTTTACGAACATAATCCAATAAAGACGTTTTACCGTGGTCAACGTGTCCCATAACAGTAACGATAGGTGCACGAGATTTTAAATCTTCTTCTCTATCTGGAGTCTCTTCTATAGCTTCTTCAATAGCAGCTGTAGTAAAGTCTACTTCATATCCAAATTCATCAGCTACGATAGATAATGTTTCAGCGTCTAGACGTTGATTCATTGTCACCATGATACCTAATGACATACAAGTACCGATAACTTTAGTAATAGGCACATCCATCATTGTAGCGATTTCTCCTACAGTAACGAACTCAGTTACCTTTAATACTTTGCTTCCAGCTTCTAATGCTTTTTGTTCATCATCCGTTTTCTTACGGTGAACATCACGCTTATCACGACGGTATTTAGCAGATTTAGACTTGTTACCCTTACCTTGAAGACGTTCTAGAGTCTCCTTGATTTGGTTTTTCACTTCTTCATCTGTAGGCTCAGCCTTAACGATAGGAGCTGTAGTGTTACGTCTTTGGTTTCTGTTACCAAATTTGTTACCACCTGCATTATTATTATTGTTATTATTTGGACGTGGTCCACCACCTTGGTTTCTGTTGTTGTTGTTTCCACCGTTGTTATTAGTACCTCCAGCAGTATTGTTGTTTGTACCTCCAGCAGCGTTACCACCTTCACCAGGTTTAGCTATACGTTTTCTCTTATTCTTGTTGGCAGCATTACCAGCACCTGGCTTAGCATTGTTACCTGCATTACCACCTTTTTTAGGGTCTTCTTTTTTCTTTTTAGGCTTATCGAATTGAGATAAATCGATAGTCTGTCCAGTAAAAGTAGTCCCTGAAAGTTTTTGGTAATTTGTTTTAATAGTCTCGTCTACTGCTTCCTCAGTTTTAGCTGTCTCCACTGCAGGCTTAGATTCTACTTTCTTAGAATCCTCTTTCTTAAATGAAGCATCCTTACTTCCTGTTACAGATTCTTTCTGTTTTGGTTTTTCTACCTCTTTTTTAGCTTCCACTTGTTTACTTGAGTTCGTTACTTTAGATGCTTCTTTCTCAACTACAGGTTTAGCGACAGACTCTTTCTTATCCTCTATAACCTCTTTAGATAGCTTTTGCTTATTCTCTTTAGCAGGAGCTTGGGCATCTTTTTCAAAAGATTTATTTTCTTTATTTGAATCGTCTGAAGAAGCTTTAGTCTTTTTAGGTTCTAGGTCGATTTTACCCACAGGCTTGATAGCTGCAATTTCTTCAGCTTTAGCACGGATAACCTCTTGCTCACGCTTAATACGCGCTTCCTCTTGTTTTTTCTTCTCTTCTAATTCTTTATCACGCTCTACTTTTAAGGCCTCTTTCTCTTTCTTCTTCTCCTCACTTACTTCAATAGATGCCTCTTTCTTACCTTTGTCAGCAGAAAATTGTTTAGTCAAAACACTGTATTCTTGATCAGAAATTTTAGCATTAGGTGTTGCGTCGATATCGAAACCTTTACCTTTTAAAAAGTCAACGGCTCTATCGAGAGAAATATTCAATTCCCTTAAAACTTTATTAATTCTTATTGCTCTTTCTTCAGACATATTATCCTTTTAGTGTATTAATTGTGTTGTGTTGTTAACCTGTATTCATTAGTCCTCGAATTCTTCTTTCAAAATCCCAAGTACATTCTCAATTGTTTCCTCCTCAAGATCAGTACGTTTCATTAACTCATCAACACTTAGGCTTAAAACGCTTTTAGCTGTATCTAAACCGATTCTTGCAAATTCTTCAATTACCCAACTTTCGATTTCGTCACTGAATTCTCTTAATTCAACATCGTCATCCTCTGGGTTCAATTCACGCATAACATCAATATCATAACCAGTTAACATACCAGCTAATTTAATGTTTTGTCCACCACGTCCTATCGCACGTGATACCTCTTCTAATGCTAAGTAAACATTCGCTTTCTTAGTCTCTTCATTTATAACTACCTTGTTTACGTTAGCAGGTGCTAATGCACGCTTAATAAACAATTCAGTATTATTTGTAAAGTTAATTACATCAATATTTTCGTTACCTAACTCACGTACGATACCGTGGATACGAGAACCTTTCATTCCCACACATGCTCCTACTGGATCAATACGATCATCAAATGTATCTACTGCTACTTTCGCTTTCTCACCTGGGATACGCACTACTTTCTTAATAGTGATATGACCATCAGCAATCTCAGGAATCTCTTGCTCAAATAATCTTTCTAAGAACTGTTGTGATGTTCTAGACATAATGATTTGTGGCTTAGCTCCTTTTAATTCTACTGCCTCGATAATACCTTTGATAGTCTCTCCTTTTTTAAAGAAATCTGATGGAATCTGTTTATCTTTTGGTAAAACGATTTCATTTCCTTCCTCATCCATCAAAATTACAACTTTTGGACGGATGTGGTGCACTTCAGCAGAATAAACTTCACCGATAATGTCTTTAAACTGTTTGTATAAAGTAGTGTTATCGTGCTCAGTCACTTTAGAATTTAAGTTTTGGCGCAATGCTAAAATAGCACGTCTTCCTAACTCTTCTAATTTAACTTCTTCTGAAACTTCTTCTCCTACCTCAAAATCTGGTTCGATTTTGCGTGCTTGAGATAATGAAATTTCATAGTTCTCATTCTCTACTTCACCATCATTTACTACGATACGGTTTCTAAATATCTGACAATCTCCTTTATCTGGATTAACGATAATATCAAAGTTATCATCATTACCAAATCTTTTTTTCAATGCATTTCTAAATACATCCTCTAAGATTGCCATCAGCGTTACACGCTCAATATCCTTTTCGTCTTTAAATTCTGAGAATGAATCTACTAAATCTCTATTCTCCATGTGCTTTTTTTATTTTAAAATGAAATTATAACATTCGCTTCTTTAATATTCTCGAAAGGGATAACAGCTTCTTTATCTACTGTTACTTTTCCTTTTCCTACTGGCTTAGCTTCTCTCGCTTTCCATTTTAGGACAATCTGGTTATCGATAACATTATCTAGAGTAGCCTCATATTTCTCCTGATCTAGAGTCACTACTTTCAGCTTTCTACCAATGTTTTTATGGTACTGACGTAGTAACTTTATAGGTGCTGTAGCTCCTGCTGACGCTACCTCTAGTCCAAAATCTTCTTCTTCTCTGTCTAAATTATGCTCTATAGCTCTACTAAAATTGATACAATCTTGTAGTGTCACACCTTCATCTCCATCGATCGTAAGAAGAATCTTATTATCTGGAGACACTGTAAAATCGATAACAAATATAGATGTGTACTCTTCTAAAGCCTTATCTATTAATTCTTGTACTTTACTTTTTAATGTCATATGCTATAAAAAGAGGGGACATCTAGTCCCCTCATTATTTAACTTTTTTAATAAATAACAGTGCAAAGATATTAATTTTTTTATTACAAATAAAACTTTTGCCTATTGATAATTATATTCTTAACTTTAAATCATGTAATTAAATCGAAATAAAACAACAAATATCACTATGAAAAAAATACTAGTTCCAACAGATTTTTCTACACAAGCTTATAATGCTCTCAAAGTAGCAGCATGTATTGCTAAAAAATCAGAGGATTCGGAAATTCTATTACTACACATCCTTGACCTTCCACAACAAGGAACTGATAGTATCCAAAAAGGTACTCCAGCGCCTGAAGTTATGTTCTTTAAAAATGCTGCTGAACAAAAACTACAAGAATTAGCATTATCTCCTATTTTCGCTGGTATCAAAGTATCTACCAGTCTTATTTTAGATAGAACCGCTTATGGAGTAACAAAAACAGCAGAAACAAATGATGTGGATCTTATCGTGATGGGGTCTCATGGTGCTAGTGGTGTTAAAGAATACTTTGTAGGTTCTAACACACAGAAAGTAGTAAGGACATCTGATGTTCCTGTTTTGGTTATTAAAGGTGATGGTGAAGACTTTAAAGTACACGACTTAGTATTCGCTTCTGACTTCACTGATAACATGAAAGAATCATTTAAGAAGATACTTCGATTACACACGCTGTTTGGAACAAAACTACACCTTCTAATGGTTAACACCCCGAATAACTTCAAACCTACCTATGTAGCAGAAGAAATTTTAGATGAATTCTTAAAAGATATCACTGAGACAGAATACGATCTATCTATCTATAATGACCTTACAGTAGAAAAAGGAGTTCTTAACTTTGCGAAAAAAGTGGATTCAGATCTAATCACTATAGCTACTCATGGACGCACAGGATTAGCTCATTTCTTCAACGGAAGTATCAGTGAGGATCTAGTAAACCACTCGCCTATCTCTGTACTAACTCTTAAGATAGATTAATATCTAAAATCACAATATAGAATAAAGCTGACTGCTAATTAGTAGTCAGCTTTTTTTATAACTTTTACCAACCTATCATAAGACAAAAACAATAAAGCACACCTATTTCACCCAGCCTTCATACAAAAGCAGATTACACCATCACTCATCCTGCTCTTCTATTCGCTTTAACGCTTCTAAGACAAACCGCGGCTCATAATCCTCTATCTTCTGGAACACCTCTTGATTTACAAGACTTGAGGAACCTATATTTTTTAATGTTTGAACTTCTGCC
>JBOFGJ010000110.1:0-14499 GCA_051649065.1 Flavobacterium sp.
AGTTAACATTCTGAATTCATTGATGTATTCAGATTTGATATAAAACTGTGCAATTACAAATTTTTCCATATTTATAAAGATAAGTTATTAATTAGAACAAATGTATTTTTTGTGAATATAGTACGATTGTAAAAATGCGACATATTTATAAAGTTGTGTATAATCATCTTATAGTGTACACATCTTTTTTCATTCTTTTTGCTCTTTAGTGATAGAGTCAAACTCTAAAATTGAGCGCGGTTCATTATTGATTTTTTCATCCATTTGATCAGTCTGTAGTTCTGTTTCTGATGTTTTAATCTGTTAGATAATCTCTTTGTTTACTTTTCGGATATACCCAGGCGGAGTCCACTTCTTCAATTCCCCTTCTTTGCTAGAATAATCCACCGGAGTACGGGCGAATTGCAATTTGCCCCTACTGTTCCCCATTCCCCATTCCCCATTCCCTGTTCCCCGTTCCCTTTCTCCCCTTCCTTACATCTCCTGAATAAGTGCAGTATCACAGCACAATGTTTGTTCAGGAGGTCTGATTCAGCACGTTTACTGCACGCATACCTCACGAATTATCCAATAAAACAATACTCGAAATAACAGAAATGAACCTCTGCTCAAATTTGATTGTGATTATATAATACAGCTCATTACAAAACACCTGCACCATACAGTTCAGGATACTAAAATTGGAATTTTTAGCAAAGGGAAAAACGCCACTTTTGACCATTTTTTGCCTAATTTCACCTATGCTGTCCTAAAAGATACATAAAGTCGTCAATCCCTTATGCACAAAGGGCTGAGAAGGGGTAAGAAAAACTGTCTAACAGATGTGCGAAAAGATGTTTTTTACCTTCTTAATAAGGGGTGTAAAAGAAAAACAAAAAAATAGTTGGGATATTATTTAGATAGAAATAGAGAGTAAGGAGTGATACTTTCAGAATCTTCGTTTGTTAAATACTGCAGGGCAACTCTATTTCATAATTGGGGTCTGTTTATCTTTTGTTTTGATTTTAAAAGAAGTATAAATATGTGCGATAACTAATATTTGATTTTTTTAGATAAATATTGTTAAATTGTTTTATCTTTTATTTTTGTTTGTAAAAAAAATTAAAATCTTGGTTTATTACTAGAATCCTGATTTATTTCACGCATAACTAGGTAATTATTGGACAAATTCTATGCGTGCATATTAGTTAAAACAAGTATTAATAAGAGGTGGCACGGATATATTCAAAAAAATCATATATTTTTGCTTCACAAAATAATGAAGTATGGCAAAGAATTTAGTGATTGTTGAGTCACCTGCAAAGGCAAAAACCATTGAAAAATTTTTAGGACAGGATTATCAGGTAGAATCTAGTTATGGGCACATAGCAGATTTGCCTTCTAAAGAAATAGGAGTAGATGTAGAGAATAACTTTAAGCCTAAGTATGAAGTATCATCTGATAAGAAGGCGGTAGTTAAGAAGTTAAAGGATCTTGCGAAGAAAGCTGAAATGGTTTGGTTAGCATCCGATGAGGACCGTGAGGGAGAGGCTATTGCTTGGCACTTAGCGGAAGAACTAAATTTAAAGGATACAAATACTAAGCGTATTGTATTCCATGAGATTACAAAAAATGCGATATTAAAAGCGATAGATAATCCTCGTCAGATAGATTATAATTTAGTGAATGCTCAGCAAGCTAGACGTGTATTAGACCGACTAGTAGGGTATGAACTTTCACCTATATTATGGAAGAAAGTTAAAGGAGGTCTATCAGCAGGGCGTGTGCAGTCGGTGGCTGTGCGTCTTATCGTGGAGAGAGAAAGAGAGATTAATGACTTTAAAGTAGAGTCATCTTATCATATATCAGCTGAGTTCAAAACAGCTGAGGGAAAAACACTAAAAGCTAAATTACCTAAGAACTTTGCAACTGAGAAAGAAGCAAGAGATTTCTTAGCAGTTAATATAGGTGCAGCATATAGGGTAGCTGATTTAGAGACTAAACCAGCCAAGAAATCTCCAGCAGCACCATTTACAACTTCTACACTTCAACAGGAAGCAGCTAGAAAACTTCACTATTCAGTAGGACAAACGATGATGTTAGCACAGCGTTTATACGAGAGTGGGTTAATTACATATATGAGAACGGATAGTGTGAACCTATCAAAAGATGCAATGAGTGCAGCTGCGGCTGAGATCACAAAATCTTATGGTGCGGAATATTCTAAACCGCGTACTTATGTAACGAAAAGTAAAGGAGCTCAAGAGGCTCACGAAGCGATTCGTCCAACTAATATGGCACTTCATAATGCTGCTGTAGATAGGGATCAAGCTCGTTTATATGACTTGATTTGGAAAAGAACATTAGCTTCTCAGATGAGCGACGCTAAACTGGAAAGAACAAATGTACGTATCGAGGCAAACAAATTTAAAGAACAATTTGTGGCGTCTGGAGAAGTATTGCTATTCGAAGGGTTCTTAAAAGTATATTTAGAAGGACACGACGATGAGGATGAAGAAGTAGAAGGTATCTTGCCATTATTAAAAGTAGGTGAAGATTTAGTCCAAAATGCTTTAGTAGCTACACAGCGTTTTACAAAACCAGCTGCTAGATATACAGAAGCTTCTTTAGTGAAGAAGATGGAAGAATTAGGTATCGGTAGACCATCTACTTATGCGCCTACTATCTCTACGATTATCGCTAGAACATATGTAGAAAAAGGAGAAACTGAAGGAAAAGAGCGCAACTATAAGATGATGATGCTTAGAGGCGCTGAGGTAAAGGAGAAAGTGTTAGTAGAGAAGACTGGATCTGATAAAGGGAAATTAGTACCTACGGATATTGGGATGATCGTAAATGACTTCTTAGTAAAGAATTTTAGGACTATCTTAGATTATAATTTTACTGCTAAAGTAGAAGAGGATTTTGATGAGATCGCGGCAGGTAATGAAGACTGGGCGAAGATGATGAGAGAGTTTTATGACCACTTCCACCCAACAGTTAAAGATGTTGAAGAAAATGCAGAACGCGAATCAGGAGAGCGTATTTTAGGGATTGATCCTAATTCTGGACGTACTGTATTAGTGCGTTTAGCTAAGTTTGGTCCTGTAGCTCAAATCGGTAATCCGGAGGATGAAGAAAAACAATTCGCTAGCTTAGCAGCGGATCAAAATATAGGTACGATCACATTAGAAGAGGCTTTAGCTCTATTCTTGCTTCCTAAAAACTTAGGAGAGTATAAAGGAGAAGAGATAGAGGTAAATAATGGTAGATTTGGTCCTTATGTAAGAGTTGGAAAAACGTTTATCTCGTTGCCAAAAGGTGAAGAGCCAGGAGATGTAACATTAGAGAGAGCGTTAGAATTGATAAAAGAGAAAGAGCAAGCAGATGCACCTATCGCTACTTATCAAGGACTAGCTGTACAGAAAGGTGTTGGTCGTTTCGGTCCTTACTTAAAGTGGAATGGTATTTTTATCAATGTTAATAAGAAGTATAATTTTGATAATTTGTCTCAGGCAGATATTAACGAATTGATAGAAGATAAAATTCAAAAAGAGAAGGATAAGGTCATTCACGACTGGACAGAAGAAGGAATTAAGGTAGAGAAGGCTAGATGGGGACGTTCAGTTATCCTGAAAGGAAAAGTAAAAATAGAGTTGAGTAAAGATGTGGATGCTGCTGCATTATCTCTAGAAGAGGTAAAAGCAATGATAGAAGCTAAAACACCTGCTAAGAAGACTGCTGCTAAGAAAACAACAGCAACTAAAAAAGCAACTACAACTAAGAAAACTACGACAGCAAAAAAGACTACCAAAAAGTAAAAGACTATGATTTACGAATTGCTAAAACCGATAGATAAAGATCTAGTTAACTATATAGATGGTTTACAAAGTCAATGTATAGGAAAGAAAGTTACTTTTTTCTCAGGAGGAACTTTTGAAAATGAAGGACGTTATTCTATAGCTATTATCGGAGTTAATGATAATAGAGGAAATGCTGAAGGTGTAAGTATCGTAGATGTTAGTAAAATACGCAAGGCGTGGTATTCATTATATCCAGGTAACTGGGGGGTTAATATCATAGATTTAGGAGATGTCGTAGCGGGAGAAAGATTAGAAGATACCTATTATTTAGTTAAGGCATTAGTAGCTGATTTAATTAGTCAAGGAGTAATTCCTGTTTTAGTAGGTGGATCTCAAGATATGACTTATGCGATGTATAGGGCGTATGATTCATTAGAACAATCGGTAAACCTTGTGTCTATTGATGCGAAGTTAGATTTGTCTAAGACAGAAGGAGATATTGCTAATAGCTATTTAACGCGTATTATAGTTGAAGAGCCAACAAATTTGTTTAACTTTTCAAATATTGGGTATCAGACTTATTTTAATGCTCAAGAGGAAATAGATTTAATTTCTAGTTTATATTTTGAAGCTTATAGGGTAGGAGAGATATCGAATAATATCAAATTAGCCGAGCCAGTTTTAAGAGACGCAGATATTGTAAGCATTGATATGACTGTAGTAAAATCAGGGGATTCAGGTAATTTTGATTTCTTCAATCCGAATGGATTTGACGGAAGAGAGATTTGTGCTTTAGCTCGATATAGTGGATTAAGTGATCGAGTTTCATCTTTTGGTTTATTTAATTATAATAATAATAAGAATGAAACGTTATTAATAGCACAAATGCTTTGGTATTTTGTGGAAGGAGTTAATTATCGTTCGAATGAATACCCATTTGTGAGCAAGGCGAGTTATATGAAGTATATCGTGCCAGTAGAGGGATATGACGATTTAATCTTTTATAAGAGTGATGTCTCGGAACGTTGGTGGATAGAGGCTTCGATAGAAACTTTAGAGGCAGAAAGAAAGGTTTTGTTGCCATGTAGCTATGAAGATTATGAGTTGGCAATTAACCAAATCATACCTGAAAGATGGTGGCGAACAATAAAAAAGAGTGTAGTGTGAAATTAATTTAACAAAATTAAATATTTAGTTAAATTAATTTTTAGCTTTGTTTTGTGAAATAAAAGAAAAAAAATTACTTGTTACTATTTTATAGTAGTACTTAAAAAACCTAAAATTATATGAAGAAGATCATTACGTTAGGAGCAGTTTTGGCCTTGATGACCAGTTGTGGAACTGGAGATAAAGGAGAATTGATGCACGGTAACGAAGGAAAAAAATGGATGAGTGATAAGCCTCAAGGTATGTCTCTTATTCCAGGAGGAACTTTCACGATGGGTCAAGCAAATGAAGATTTCTTAGGAGCTCAGGATGCACCAACAAAAACAGTGACTATCGGTTCATTTTATATGGATGAAACGGAGATTTCGAATAACCAGTACCGTAAATTCGTAGATTGGGTAAAAGATTCAGTTATCCGTACTAAGTTAGCTGTTGCAGCTGATGAAATGGGAGTGACTAAAGAAGCAGGAGGTATCGGTGCATATGCATTTGTCGATGCTGAAGAGAATTTAGATAAAATGACACCTTACCAAAAATATATGTATGAGAATTATTACAGCCTACAGGTGAGTGATGATATCTATGCAGGTCGTCGTTTAAATAAAAAAGTACCTTTAGTTATGGATACGAAGAAATATCCTGATGCTAACTACGTAGAAGTAATGGATTCATTATATATTCCATCTAGTGAGACATATAATGGAATGACTACTTTTGATAATTCTAAACTTAAGTTTAAATATTCTTATGTAGACGTAGATGCTGCAACTAAAGATGTAGCGAATGGAAGTAGAAATAAAAGAAGTCGTCACTTAAAGACAGAGACTTTATTAATCTATCCTGATACAACACGTTGGATTAAAGAATTCCAATATTCTTATAATGAACCAATGCACAATGATTACTTCTGGCATGAAGCTTTTGGGGATTACCCAGTAGTAGGAGTTAGTTGGAATCAAGCAAAAGCTTTTGCTGCTTGGAGATCAATGTACAAAAACATTCACTTAAAAGATAACAAACAAACACTTGAGATTAACGAATTCCGTTTACCAATGGAAAGTGAGTGGGAATACGCTGCTAGAGGTGGTCTAGAAGGAGCGATGTACCCATGGGGAGGTCCTTATGCAACTGATGAAAAAGGTTGTTTTATGGCTAACTTTAAACCAACTCGTTATGATTATGCAGCAGATGGTGCATTATATACAGCGAGTGTGCGTTCATACCCACCGAATGGATATAACTTATATAACATGGCAGGAAACGTAGCTGAGTGGACTAGTTCTACTTATGATCCTTCAAGTTATGATCACATGTCTGCATTAAAACCTAGAAATAGACCAAGTGATAGCCCATTAAAAGTAGTAAGAGGTGGTTCTTGGAGAGATCCAGCTTATTTCTTACAAGTAGCTACTCGTGATTCTGAGTATGCAGATTCAGCTAGAAGTTACATTGGATTTAGAACTGTACAGTCAGTATCAGGTTCTTTATCACGTGTTAACCAAGCTAAAATGGCACGTTAATATATCTAACAAAAATAAGGAAGAAAAAAAGCTATGGCAATATTTAAAAAAGTGATGAACTTCTGTTATGGAATGGGAGCTTCAGTAGTTATCATCGGTGCATTATTTAAAATTACGCACATGGAGTTTGGTCCATTGAATGGTAATAATATGTTAACAATCGGTCTAGTAGTAGAGGCAATTATCTTTGCTATCTCTGCATTCGAATCAGTAGATGACGACTTAGATTGGTCAAAAGTTTATCCAGAATTAAAAGATGGGCAAGCTAGAGAAGTGAAAGTAGCAAAACAAGCTGTAGTTGCTCCTGAACCTCAAGATACAGAAGGTGCTTTATCTAAGAAATTAGATCAAATGTTGAAAGATGCTAAGATTGACGGTGAGTTAATGAGTAGCTTAGGTAATAGTATCCGCAACTTCGAAGCTGCTTCTAAAGAGATGGCTCCTAGTGTGAATGCTGTAGCTTCAACACAAAAATATGCACAAGAAATGACATTAGCTGCTCAACAGTTAGAGTCTTTAAACAGTGTTTATAAAGTACAGTTAGAAAGTGCAACAGCTAATGCTGAGATCAATAAAGCTGTAGCAGAAAACAACGCTCAATTAAAAGAGCAAATGCAAGCATTAACAAACAATTTAGCGTCATTAAACAACGTTTATGGTGGAATGCTTTCTGCTATGGGTGGTGGGAATAGAAATGCTAATTAGTTTATAATTTTTAAAATATTATAAGGTAATGGCAAAACAAAAAATGACACCTAGACAGAAAATGATTAACCTTATGTACCTTGTGTTCATCGCGATGATGGCACTTCAGGTATCAACAGAGGTTTTATCAGCTTTCGGTGTAGTAAACGAAAAGTTTGAGGCTGCAAATGAAGGTGCAAAGTCAAACAATGAAGGATTACTTGGAGCTTTAGAGAAAAAAGCTGAGGATAATCCAGCTCAATTTGCTGATCCTGCTAAAAAGGCAAAACAAGTTGAGAAAATCACACAGGAGTTTTATGACTTCATTGGTGGATATAAGACGATGATTACTTCTAAATTTGAGAATGAACGTACTGAAAATGGTAAATTACCAGCTGAACGTATGGATAAGTCAGATATCATTAATGATGCTTGGTTTACTGGAGATAAATACTCAAAAGATGGAGAAGCTTTTATAGCGGGTATCAATAAGTATAAAAAAGCGCTTACTGATATCTTAGAGAAAGATGCTAAGTTCCAACCTATTGTTTTAGATTTAAACAGTAAGTTTAATTTAGGGAATGTTAAAGATAGCCAAGGAAAAGATAGAGCATATTTAAATTATAATTTCTATGGTTTCCCAGCTATTGCTTCATTGACAAAGTTGTCAACTATGCAAAACGATGCTAAGATTATAGAGGCAGAGATTTATAACAGTTTAATGGGGAATACGCTTAGTAAAGCGGCTTCTATGAAAAACTATGAAGCTATTGTGATCCCTGAGAAATCTGCGTTTTTTGCTGGTGAAACTTTTAAAGGTAAGGTTGTATTAGGTCGTTATGACAAATCAACAGTTCCTACTAAAGTTGTAGTTAACGGTCAAAATATTAATCTTGCAACAGCTTTAGATGGAGGTCAAGTAAGACTTGGGTTTGGAGTTGGTAATGTGGGTGAGCACCAGATAGGTGGTAAGTTCACATTTATGGAAGATGGTCAACCTGTAGAAATTGATATTAAAGGAAATTACGTAGTAGTACCTAAACCTAACTCAGCTAATATTTCGGCTGATAAGATGAACGTTGTTTATCGTGGTGTATCTAATCCATTGACTATTTCTTTCGCTGGTATTTCTAACGATAAGGTTACAGCTTCTGGTGCTGGATTAAGTAGTAACGGAGGTGGTAAATATACTTTAAGACCACAAGGAGGTAGAGAGGTAACTATTAATGTTACAGGAACTCTTCCTGATGGACAAAAAGTATCTGATAGCAAAGTATTCCGTATTAAAGATATCCCTTCACCAAGAGGTACTGTACGTGGAGAATTTAATGCTAAAGGACCTAAGTCAAACTTAGAAATAGTTACTATTGGAGCTAAGTTAGAAGATTTTGATTTTGATTTAAATCTTACAGTTACTAGTTTTGTAGTACAAGTTCCTGGACAACCTAGTATCGTTGTTCCTGGTAATAGAATGAATGAGAGAGCGAAAGCAGCTATCCGTAAAGCTGATCTAGGATCAGTGGTAGTGATTTCAGATATTAAGGTACGTTTAGAAGGTGCAGGAGACTATGCCTTGAAAAAAACATCACCGTGTACATTTGAGATTATGTAATTTCGCTTAAATTTATAAGAAGAAAATATTGAAGAATATGAACTGGAAAAACTTTTCACTATATATAGTGTTTACGCTGTTTTCAATAGCATCTTTCGCTCAAACGAATCTATTGAATGCTAAATCTGCTGCGGATATTGGTATTGTGCCAATCGAGCAAATTTTAATTAAAGCTGAAGGACCAATTCCTTATGGATTTGTTCGCGAGAAGGATATCTTATTTGGTATTAAAGTATGGGAGAATATTTCTTTAGCTGAGAAAGCAAATGAAATGTATCTATACCCTATCGATGAGTATTCATCTGAAGGAAAGAAACCTTTATTTCAAGTTTTAATTGATGGAATTAAATCGGGTGAAATTACTGAGGTATATGATGATAGTGATTTTAAAACTAAACGTACTTTAGCTGACATCGGAGATTCATTCTCTAGAGTTGATACAACGGATGCTGGTATTGAGTATAAAAATGCTGGAGAAGCAGTTCCTGAAGAGTATATTCAAAGAGTAGAGCTTAGAGCTTCTGATGTGAAAGAATATCACATTATGGGGATGTGGTTCTTTGATAGAAATGAAGGACAGTTAAAATATAGATTATTAGGTATAGCACCAGTAGTAGCTGATTTATATACTAAGGGATCTGCAAATGAGAATTATGTAGAATTGTTTTGGATTTTCTTTAGCGATGCTCGTAATGTATTATTTGAGAACTATGCTTTCAATGCTAAGAACCCACTTAATCCGATCAACTTTGATCACTTGTTAAATTCAAGAAGATTTAGTGCTACTATTTATAAAGCAGATAATCAATATGGTAATCGTAAAATCGACGATTATATCAAGAATAATGAATTAAAACGTTTATTTGAGGGAGAAAGAATTAAAGAATTGATTCGAAACCTTGAAGATGATATGTGGAATTACTAATTTTGTAGTTTCTAATTTATTAAGCTCTTATCTATTAGATTAGGTAAGAGCTTTTTTAATGCTTATAGGTATGGTAGATTATATTGTAGTTGGAACTGGTTTGGCAGGTATCTGTTTTACTGAAAAACTTGCATCTGAGGGTAAGACCTTTGTTGTGATTGATAATGAGCTGCGTTCTTCATCTTTAATGGCAGGGGGGATGTATAATCCTGTTGTTCTAAAGCGTTTTACTGATGTTTGGAAAGTAGAGGAGCAGTTAGAGATAGCAATGCCTTTTTATGCTACTTTAGAAGAGAAGCTTGGAGTTCAGTTTATGTTCGAGATGCCTTTATATAGAAGATTGTTGTCTGTAGAAGAACAAAATAACTGGTTTCATGCTGCTGATAAACCTAATCTAGAGAAGTTTCTGAAGCCTAAGTTAGTTAGAGAAGATGTAAATGGAGTGAAGTCTCCATTTGGATTTGGAGAAGTAAGTTCAACAGGGTATGTAGAGACCAAAACGTTGATAGGTGCTTACAGAACTTATTTGTCTTCGATAAGTAGCTATAGACAAGAAACATTTGATTATGATCAGTTAAGTTATACAGAAGATAGTGTTACTTATAAAGATATTGAAGCGAAACATATTGTATTTGCTGAGGGATTTGGTATGTTGAACAACCCTTTCTTTAAAGATCTGCCACTTGACGGAACCAAAGGAGAGGTGTTATTGGTTAAGATTCCGAATCTAAATATTGACTTTATCCTTAAAGCTAATGTGTTCTTGATTCCTATCGGTGATGATTTGTATAAGGTTGGAGCTACTTATGATTGGGAGGACAAATCTGATACACCTACAGAAGAAGGGTTAAAAGAGCTTATAGAAGGGTTAAAAGACGTTGTGGAGTTAGACTATGAAGTGGTAGCTCATAACGCAGGTGTGCGACCTACAGTTAAGGATCGTAGACCATTATTAGGAAGAAGTAGAGAATCAGCAAGGGTTCATGTCTTAAATGGACTGGGAACTAGAGGTGTGCTTTTAGGCCCGTTCTTAGCTGATAAATTATATAATAATATTGAAAATGCTATGATATTAGAAGAGAATATCTCTATTCATAGATATAAGAAGTTTAAATTTTAGTACAATCTAAGTATGTTAAATATACACAATCTATCAGTTTCTTTTTCTGGTGAGTATTTATTTGAGAATGTGACATTCCGCATCGGCGCAGGTGACCGAGTGGGGTTAGTTGGGAAGAATGGAGCTGGTAAGTCCACTATGTTAAAATTATTATCAGGGGATCTAGAGCCTGATACGGGAAGTATGGCTATTGAGAAAGAGCTCCGTATCGGATTCTTAAGACAGGATATTGAATTTACACCAGGTAGAACTGTACTAGACGAAGCTTATCAAGCTTTCGTAGAGATCAAGAAAGTCGAGGCCGACCTTGAAAAAGTTAATATAGAATTAAATGAACGTACAGACTATGAGTCTGAAAGTTATAGTGAGTTAATCGAGAAACTAAGCGACTTGACGCATCGTTTTGAGATTATCGGGGGATATAATTATGTGGGTAACACAGAGCGTATCTTAATAGGTCTTGGTTTTAAACGCGAGGACTTTAATAATCAGACGGATACTTTTTCTGGGGGATGGCGTATGCGTATTGAGCTAGCGAAGTTATTATTGCAGGATAATGATTTACTACTTCTGGATGAGCCTACTAACCACTTGGATATCGAGAGTATCATTTGGTTAGAACAATTCTTAAAAGCTTATACTGGTGCAGTAGTTATTATTTCTCACGATAAGATGTTCTTAGATAATGTAACTAACCGTACGATAGAGATATCATTAGGTAAGATATATGATTTTAATAAGCCGTATTCTCAATATTTAATACTACGTGAAGAGCTTCGTGAGATGCAGTTAGCTTCTCAAAAGAATCAAGCGAAGAAGATAGAGGAGACTGAAAAACTTATTGAGAAGTTTAGATATAAAGCAACAAAGGCTTCTATGGCACAATCTCTTATTAAGAAATTGGATAAAGTAGAGCGTATAGAGGTAGATGAGGATGATAATGCGGTAATGAATATCTCTTTCCCTGTAAGTATTGAACCTGGGAGAGTAGTTCTAGAGATTGACAAGGTAACAAAGCGTTATGGCGATAAAGTGATCTTTAAAGATATCGATTTATTAGTAGAAAGAGGGATTAAAGTAGCATTCGTAGGGCAGAATGGTCAAGGTAAATCTACGTTGATCAAAGCTATTATGGAGGAGTTTGAATATGATGGTACTATTAAGTTAGGACACAATGTTCAGTTAGGATACTTCGCACAGAATCAAGCAGACTACTTAGATGGTGAGAAAACTGTACTAGATACAATGTTAGATGCAGCTACTGATGGTAATCGTGTGAAAGTACGTGATATGCTAGGGTCTTTCTTATTTAGAGGGGATGATGTAGAGAAGAAAGTAAAAGTACTTTCAGGAGGTGAGCGTAATAGACTTGCGTTGTGTAAGATGTTACTTCTTCCTATCAATGTACTGCTGATGGATGAGCCGACGAACCACTTGGATATTAAGTCTAAGAACGTATTAAAGAAAGCACTAGAGAACTTTAAAGGGACTTTACTATTAGTATCTCACGACCGTGATTTCCTTCAAGGGTTAACACAGTTAGTTTACGAGTTTAAAGATCAAAAAATAAAGCAATACTTAGGTGATATCAATTACTTCCTAGAAGAGCGCAATGCACAGAATATGCGTGAAATAGAGAAAGTAACCGTTGCTCCAGTGGCTAAAGCTGCAGTAGTGGAGGAGAAGAAAGCACCTGCTTTATCTTATGAAGAACAAAAGAAACAAAAGACACTTCAAAATAGACTGAGCAAGATAGAGAGTGAAATCGCTGAACTTGAGAAGAAAGTAGCTAAAGACGATGAGCGCCTTGCTGCAGACTATGAAAAGTTAATGGCTGATGCTAGTTTCTTTAGTGAGTATGAAAAGAAAAAAACTAAGATAGATGCGTTAATGACTGAGTGGGAAGAGATTCAGGAGCAGTTATCGTAGATATAGTAAATAATAGAGCCGTTATAGACGGCTCTAGTTTTATCCAATAAAAAAAGGGATTACGTTAAGTAATCCCTTTTTTTATAAAATAGGCGTAATAAAGTTATATTATTTCAAGAAAAAACCACTTCATATTATGAAGTGGTTCTCACTTAGTAGCGGGAACAGGACTCGAACCTGTGACCTTTGGGTTATGAGCCCAACGAGCTGCCTACTGCTCTATCCCGCGTTATTGTGGTGCAAATATAGAACGAATATTTGAGTTGACAAAATAGGGCAAGTTGCAATAATCTTGCTAATCTGCTGTGTTTGTTAATATTTGTTTTGGTAAAATAGCTTTTGTTTATGTGATTTAGCAGTGTTTTATTTCTTTAGTTGTAATCTATTTAGTGTGTTAGGGTATATGTTAGTGGATAGGATGACTAAACTTTTTTGTTAATTATTAAGTGTTTTGGGTTATTATTTTGTGATTTATTTAGTATTTTAGTCGCTGTGATAATCAATTTAGAGCAATTAATATCGTCATTTTATCGACTTATGAAGAATATAGAAAGAACTTTTCAAATCATTAGTTATCTACAATACCCGTTTATGCTCATGGCATTGTTCTATTGTAGCAAATCTATTTATGATATTTTTGCTTTAGACATCAAAGATACCTTTCTACCTAATCTTAATACCGCTTTAATGTTAATGGGGATTTCCGTGAGCTTTTCTGCACTGCAGGATTCAACGAAAACTCAGAATAACTTCTCAAAAAAGATATGGCAGAGTAAAAAGAAGGGTGCTATAGCGTTGTTAGTGATGTCTTGTATGGTTTTGTTCTTTTTCGTAGCAGGAGGAATTGGGTATTTTACTGCGACGAGCAGTATTTTAGAAGAGATATCTATGGGTTTAATAGTCTTAGGTATCGGATATATGGGGGTGCTTAGTGTCGCAATAAATATGTATAAATATCAACAGGGTATTATAGTAAAATGATATTTAGATAAGAACTATTAGGTAAAACATTATAATTTATTTTGCTCCTTAAGTATAGACATAAAGGTTTCAAATAGATTTAATGTAATCGTAAATTTAGATACATAAGGTAAATATTTATGGCGAATCAGTTCTTCTGTAAAACCGTCAGCACTAGTTTTATTGGTATCGTTGATATTTCTAATACAAGAGTCTAGGCAGTCGACTGCTTTAGCAAATTGTGATTCTAAATCTAAACGTGATTCATATTGGTCTAATATGTTGATTAATCTAGATTTATTAGGGTAGAAAGACTCAATAGTTTTTAATGCATCCCTTTCTTTCTGTTCTTTTAAAAGTAACTCTTGAGGATTATTAAACTTAGCATCTCCAGCATAGACCTCTGCTATATCGTGGTATAGTAAATATTCGAAGACTTTTAGTCTATTAAGTGGTTTATCTATATGTTCTATTAATACATCAGCAATCATTAAACAACTCCAAGAGTGTTCTGCAGTGCTTTCTTTTCGATTTTTTACAGATGTACCTCGTTCAACATGTTTTAGTTTTTCTAATTCTAATAAAGTTTTGATTAGGTTATTCATTTTTGACAAAGTATTATTTATTCTTGATAAAAACGGAATTAAACTAAAGTAGGAATATAAAAAAAGCCACTTCGTTAGAAATGGCTTTTACTTAGTAGCGGGAACAGGACTCGAACCTGTGACCTTTGGGTTATGAGCCCAACGAGCTGCCTACTGCTCTATCCCGCGTTATTGTGGTGCAAATATAGAATGAAT
>JBOFGJ010000111.1:0-1643 GCA_051649065.1 Flavobacterium sp.
TTTCTTGTTATTCACAGATTATTTGTCAGTCCTATGGCACAAGGAAAAGGTATATCAAGCCAAATGATACAATATGCAGAACAATATGCTCAAACAAATAAGTATGCCTCTATTCGCTTTGATACGTACTCGCTCAACAATACTGCAAATGCAGTCTATCTAAAGAAAGGATACACCTTAGTAGGCACAGTACAATTCAGAAAAGGGGTGTTTAATTGTTATGAGAAAGAAATAGTAAAAACTGAGTTATTATAGACTCAGTTTTTACTATCTCCCATATATCATTCCTTAGTCAAATAATTATATTGTTCTTCAGTATCTATAAAAAGTACCCATTCATTATTCTTACGCACATATACGTTATTAATCACCTCACTATTAAATACTTTCCTAGCGATATAGTAACTATTGGCTATTTGCTTAAAACTTCGCAACCCTTCTAAATTGCGTACAGCCATAAACATACACACATCAACTGATGGTATAATAACTGCTACTGTATCTGCCTTAAGCACATCAGGAACAGTAATATCCCAAAACTCATCCATCAACATCACAGAAGGTTTAAAATCACAATCATACCATACTGTATGTATATCTAAATCACTTAAAGAAGTATCATCAAATTCCATCTCTCCTATCTGATGATTAGTTTTAAAATGCATAGTAAAATTTCTAAATGCTAGCTTGCGTACATCTTCCGCTGTTGCATTAAACTTCTTTAAGAGCAAGTTAGACACTAACTCTCTCCCTCCTTCTTTTTCCACTACATAACAGATAACTAATTCCTCTGCGAACTCATCTACCAGCAATACTTCCCCTACATGCGTTGCTGATAAACACTCATCAGTTTTAGAGATAACACTTGGGATCACATTATCTATTACACTTGTCTCAGTGGAAACCACATCAGGTCGACTAACCACCTGCTCTGTACTTCCTAATCCAAATAATTTCTTAATAAAACTCATGGCTTTTTATTTTAAAGATAGGTAATTTAACAACAACTTACTGCAACAAAAAACCGAGTCCATACAGACTCGGTTTATGATACTTTTACTCACTTTGCAAAATACAATTTACTTTATCAAAGTTTTTATTTTTTAAATCTTCTTCTCTTATCCAAAAAAACAACTTTCCATTATCCCCCCATTCCATATAACAAGTACGATCACTATCAATTTGAAAAAGTAATACCCACTTTTTAGCATTAGATTTAAATATGTCTTTACGAGTACTATCTAATGATTTAAACTCTTCATACGTCAAACCATTTCTAGCTAACTCACACTCTAATTCCATACCATGACTTACATCTATAAAAAGAACTTCTTCTGGATTTACAAAATCAGCATGCCCTAATAACTTATTATTAAACTGACCTGATAAACCT
The DNA here is from genome assembly GCA_051649065.1 of Flavobacterium sp. Classification (GTDB taxonomy): domain Bacteria; phylum Bacteroidota; class Bacteroidia; order Flavobacteriales; family Flavobacteriaceae; genus Flavobacterium. Next base: position 1,394 of record JBOFGJ010000111.1, read on the forward strand.
ACTGAATTACGATAATATGTAGACATCATTTGATAATAATCTCCATTACATTCAAGTAGTAATTCATACTCTACTAAATCACTTTCCGCACATGGCAAGCTCCAGACTTTTCTATAATTCATCTTTGCAGATGTGATATAAAAATCATCTGAATAACTTATTGTTTCTGGTAACTCCTTTGTTTCTAACTCACTTATTTCCCCTTCATAATAAAACACTTTAAAAGCTGAATTAGAAATCTGCTGATTCT
>JBOFGJ010000112.1:0-2004 GCA_051649065.1 Flavobacterium sp.
CTAGGTAAAGTGGCTCAGTTTAGTAATCCGCTATTAGCAGGAATGAGAAATACTGTGTTTAAGATGCTTCCTGCGTCATTAAAGAAGAAACAGTTAGTAGCTATGTTTGAGTTGCAGAAGGTGTAGAGAGGTAGGTAAATTATATGCTTATAATGACTATTTTCGTATTAACCTAGAATAAGTATTAGCTAAATACTACAAAGTAATTCTACTTTATAGTTCTTTCATTAGCTCTATAACCATACTATAGTATGCCGAAATCATAGTAATTTAATTCAGACCTATCTTGTATAATTGCTTTTCGTTTATCTGTCTATAGCTGATTCTGGGATTAAGTGCTGAATACATGCAGTATGGGTGAACAATACTTGCTCCACAGGCTGTTTTTAGCAAGCATACTTCTATCAATGGGCACTTAAAGCCCAGTCATTATGGATTAGATAAAGATTTCGTTTTTAAAAGAAATTATTGCCTTAATCTGGGTTAAAAGGACTATCTCTTGTACTAATCAAAGTTTTTATTTATTGAATAGTTGTGTAACTCAGAAATAATTCTATATTTGGAATACCAAGAAAAAACCAAACAAACAAAAACTATTTATTAACCAATAAATAAATTATGAAATTAGGAATTATTAAAGAGAGGAAAACCCCTCCTGATAGGAGAGTTGTGCTTTGTCCGAAGCAGGTTAAAAATGCTTTAAATAATCACAAGGAGCTAGTTGTCAATATAGAACCTTCTGATATTAGAGTTTTTCCTGATAGTGATTACACTTCTCTCGGATTAGAACTATCATCAGATTTGAATGATTGTGATGTCTTATTAGGAGTGAAGGAAATCCCTGTTGATAATCTTATACCAAATAAAACTTATGTCTTTTTTTCGCACACAATAAAGAAACAAGAACATAATCGCAAGTTATTAAAAGCTTGCTTAGACAAGAACATTACATTAATGGATCACGAAACATTTGTAGACGGTAAAAACACAAGGATTATTGGCTTCGGAAGATATGCAGGAATAGTAGGTGCATACAATACTTTTAGAGGTTTTGGATTAAAATATGAGCTTTTTAATTTAGCTAAAGCAGAGACTTTACTGCATAAGGAAGATTTAATTTACAGATTAAAGAAACAATATTTTCCACCTATTAAGATTGTTCTTACAGGTCATGGTAAAGTAGCTAATGGAGCAATGGAGATTTTAGATGGAATGAAAGTTAAAAAGGTATCTATAGAACACTTTTTAACGCAGAAATACGATAGACCCGTATATACTCAAATAGGGGTGGAGGATTATTATAAGAGAATAGATGGTACTACTGCGAGCAAACAGGATTTTTATGACAACCCTGATTTGTACGAAAGTAACTTTGAGCGATTCTCTGAAGTAGCAGATATATTAATTACAGGGCATTTCTTTAAGAAAGGATCACCTGTAATTGTTACAAAAGAAATGCTTAATTCACCTAAGAATCAAATTAAAGTAGTTGGTGATATCTCTTGTGATGTAGATCATGGACCTATAGCGAGTACGCTAAAAGCATCAACTATAGCAGAACCATTCTTTGGTTATCACCCAGGTAAAGGCACAGAGGTAGAGTTCGATCACCCTGCAGCGATAACAGTTATGTCAATAGATAACTTGCCTTGTGAGCTACCAAAAGATGCAAGTGAAGGCTTCGGAGAAATCTTTGTAGAACAAGTACTACCTGCCTTCTTTAATGGAGATAAGGATAAAGTATTAGAAAGATCTACAATAACTAAAGGAGGGAAGTTAACAGAGAAATTCGAATATCTACAAGACTTTGTAGATGGAAAAGAGTAAAAATATAAAAGGGGATGCACACTCTGCATCCCCTTTTATATTCTTATAAAACTACTAAGGTATAATTTTCTTTCTTAAAGAGCTTAGCATTGATGAGTCAGTCTCTTCATTGTGTTTCATTGTCGCTATACTAGCCGTGATTTTAAATATCTTCTCAGACAAGCTTGATAACCATAT
>JBOFGJ010000113.1:0-1228 GCA_051649065.1 Flavobacterium sp.
CCTACATTCTCTCCTTTATCACGAGATAAGTTTCCTGATAATACAGCAGACTCTTTTTCTGCATTTACTAATCCTGTTACTTTATAAGTCAATGCTGGATCTGCACTTCCATATACTTTAGATTGAACATCTGCTGTTACAGTTAATGTAGCTGGAGTAATTGTTAGGTTACTTCCTGCAAAAGTCATCGTATAATTACCATTCGCTATAAGAGTTCCTTGATTAATAAGATAACTTCCTACATTCTCTCCTTTATCACGAGATAAGTTTCCTGATAATACAGCAGACTCTTTTTCTGCATCCACTAAACCAGTTACTTGATAAGTCAATGCAGGATCTGCACTTCCATATACCTTAGACTGAGTATCTACTTTTACGGTTAAAGCAGCTGAAGTAATTTCTAAGTTATTTGGTTTAAAATCTAATGTATAATTACTAGAAGCTTTTAAACTTCCTTGATTAATAATATAAAGTCCTACATTCTCTCCTTTATCACGAGATAAGTTTCCTGATAATACATCAGACTCTTTTTCTGCATCCATTAAACCAGTTACTTTATAAGTCAATGCTGGATCTACACTTCCATATACCTTAGATTGAGCATCTGCTGTTACAGTTAAGCTAGCTGGAGTAATTGTTAGGTTACTTGCTGCAAAAGTCATCGTATAATTACCATTCGCTATAAGAGTTCCTTGATCAATAAGATAACTTCCTACATTCTCTCCTTTATCACGAGATAAGTTTCCTGATAATACATCAGACTCTTTTTCTGCATTTACTATTCCTGTTACTTGATAAGTCAATGCTGAATCTACACTTCCATATACCTTAGATTGAGCATCTGCTGTTACAGTTAACGTAGCTGGAGTAATTGTTACCTCTATTTTAACTAATTCACTTTCACATTCAGTAGAATTAACTTGACTCACCCAATACGTCTGTTTTCCTATCTTATTGGTAATAGGTATTGGAGCTTTAGTTAACAATGTTTTATTATCTCCTTCATACCATTTTAGAGTATGATTAGCATCATTGGTAGCGACTAATGCAGTTGCACTATCTCCATATTTAAAGCTAACACTATTACTAGTCACCTTAGGTGCTTGTACTACATTAGGTTCTGTAATAGTAGCTGTTACTGTTGTAGTACAAGCATTAGCATCTGTAATAGTCACAGTATAAGTACCAGCAGCTAATCCTGTAGCGGTAGCAGCAGTTCCGCCACTCG
>JBOFGJ010000114.1:0-7886 GCA_051649065.1 Flavobacterium sp.
GTAATCAAAATATTTCATATTCTCTTTAATAATATTTGTGAGTTATTTTTTTTATTATACTTAGCAAATTATTTTAAACTTTGCAATGACAAAAAGGTTTTTTTATCCCAAAAATTGTTCACATATTTGCCCTTGTAAATAGAGGTGCTTTTCTCCCCTTGAAAATCCCTCAAAAGTAGTAACTGTTTTTATAATTCTAACCTAAAATGCACGATAATACAATTAAGTCAGCAGAATCTGTATGGAATAATTGTCTTGATTTTATAAAGGATAACATCCAAGAACAAGCATTCAAGACATGGTTCATGCCTATTAAGGCCATTGAGCTTACAGAGAACGCGCTTTATATTCAGGTGCCAAGTAAGTTTTTTTACGAGTGGTTGGAAGAACACTATGTAAAAATCCTAAAAGTTGCCTTAACTAAACAGTTAGGCGCAGAAGCAAAGTTATTGTATAAGATCCAAATGGAAAACACCAATGGAACTAAACAACCTTATACAGAACAATTACCAAGTACACAAAGAGGTCCTGTAAAACCTCAAGAGTTAGATGTACCTATCCAAAACAAGAATCCAGAATTAAAGAATCCTTTCGTAATTCCTGGAATCAGAAACGTAAAAATCGAATCACAATTAAATTCAAATTATTCATTTGACAACTTCTTAGAAGGTGATTCAAACAGATTGGCACGTTCAGCTGGTATGGCAGTAGCGAATAAGCCTGGAGGAACTTCTTTTAACCCACTTCTTATTTTCGGAGGAGTTGGACTAGGGAAAACTCACTTAGCGCACGCTATCGGTGTTGAAATAAAAGATCTTTACCCAGAAAAAACTGTTTTATATATTTCTGCTGAAGTCTTCACTCAACAATATATCGATTCTGTACGTAAGAATACACGTAATGACTTTATCTACTTCTATCAATTAATAGATGTACTTATCGTCGATGATATTCAATTCTTATCTGGTAAACAAGGAACACAAGATGTATTTTTCCACATCTTTAACCACCTTCACCAGAATGGTAAACAAGTAATTCTTACTTCTGATAAAGCACCAGTAGATATTCAAGATATCGAACAACGTCTTTTATCTCGTTTTAAATGGGGATTATCTGCTGAGATATCTCACCCTGATTTTGAAACAAGAGTAAATATAGTAGAAGGTATTCTATTCCGCGATGGAGTTGAAATGCCTAAAGAAATAATTGAATATGTAGCTAAGAATGTTAACTCGAATATCAGAGAGTTAGAAGGTGCTATCATATCATTAATCGCTCAATCTTCATTTAATAAACGTGAAGTAACTATCGAATTAGCTAGACAAGTTGTAGAGAAATTCGTGAAGAGCGTGAAGAGAGAAATCTCTATCGATTATATTCAGAAGATTGTTTCTGACTATTTCCAAATGGACACAGAAACTCTACGTTCTAAAACTAGAAAGAGAAATATCGTACAAGCGAGACAATTAGCAATGTTCTTTGCGAAGAAATATACTAAGTCGTCTTTAGCAAGTATTGGTTCTCAAATAGGAGATCGTGATCACGCAACTGTATTACACGCTTGTAAGACTATTGACAACCTATTAGAAACTGACAAGGAATTCAAAAAATTCCACGATGATATAAATATTAAATTCAGTATGTAATGACAAAGGTATTGATGGTTTGTTTAGGCAATATTTGCCGTTCACCCTTAGCAGAAGGAATATTACAATCTAAGCTTTCTACTGAAAGTTTTTTTGTTGATTCTGCTGGTACTGGTGATTGGCATATAGGTAGCCAACCAGACAAACGCTCAATAGCTGTTGCCAAAAAATACAATATTGATTTAACAACTCAACGTGCTAGACAATTTAAAGTAAGTGACTTTAGTACTTTTGACCGCATCTATGTAATGGATAAATCTAATTATGAAAATGTGGTGAAGCTTGCTCCTAATACAGAGGCAAAAAATAAAGTAAAACTCATATTAAATGAAAGTACACCTGGTCAGAATGCAGAAGTACCAGACCCATACTTCGGTGGAGAAGACGGATTCGAACACGTTTATCACTTATTAGACGAAGTCTGTAATCTAATAGCTAAAGATTTAAAATCTTAGATATATAGTAAGCAAAAGGAAGAAAGTCATTTTCTTCCTTTTCTTTTTTGTACTATACTTTATCTTTACCTTTGTACTTTATACGAGAGAAAATTACAAATGAAAGACTCTATACCTACAGGTACACTTTACCTTATTCCTATTACTTTAGGAGAAACAACGAATCCAATGGATGTTTTGCCACAAACTGTAAAACGTTCAATCGAAATGCTTGATATTTTTATTGTAGAGAACGAAAAGACCGCTAGAAAATTCATTAAAAGCATCTGCCCTGAAAAAAAACAATCAGAGCTAATCCTATATCCTCTTAACAAGCACACGACTACAAGTGAGTACAAAGAGTACATAAAGCCTCTTCTAGAAGGTAAAAGCGTTGGGGTAATGAGTGAAGCAGGATGCCCTGGTGTTGCAGATCCTGGAGCTGTGATCGTAGATTTAGCACATAAGAGAAATATCAAAGTAACTCCTTTAGTAGGTCCTTCATCTATATTGCTATCTCTAATGGCATCTGGTATGAATGGTCAAAGCTTTGCTTTTAACGGATATCTACCAATAGATAAAAGTGACAAAAAAACAACACTTAAGGCTTTAGAGAAACTCTCTCAAGACAAAAACCAATCACAATTATTCATAGAAACTCCTTATAGAAATAACCAGCTACTACAAGATATGGTACAGATATTAAATCCGAATACCTTAATCTGTGTAGCATGTGATATCACCTTAGAAACTGAGTTTATACAGACTAAGCCAGCTTCTCAATGGAAGAATACGAAAGAAGACTTACATAAAAGACCGTGTATCTTTATCATTCACAAGAACTAGACTACATCAGACGTTATAAAACATAAAAAAGGCTACCTATGGGTAGCCTTTTTTAATAATTTATTTCAATGCGTAATTTATTTATTCTCTTCTTTTTTCTCCTTAGGAAACAAGAATCCCATTCCCATATTCTTCAACATCTTCTTTACAAAGTTCCAAAAGAACTCACGTTGGCCGAATAAAGTACCAACACATAATAAAATAACTTTATATACAGGCAGAATTAATACAATGTATAAAACCCAATAAAGTACGGGGTTCATTACACCTCTTTCAATACCTAAATACGATAAAATAGGCTTAGCTATAAATGCGGCTGTCGATCCCGTAATAGCAAAGACAATCAAAATAACCACTACTTGAAAGTTTGACGTAAGTCCCCAACGTTGTTTTAGTTTTTCCATTATTTAATTTAATTCTAAACAAAGGTAAAGCAATTTATATTATCTAAAAACATAAAAAGTCATAAATGTAAATAGATTACAAAAGTATCTGATTATAACTCAAGTCTAGTTAACGCCTCCATTACATACTCATGCATAACTTCGCGATAATCTAAATGTGTCACCATACGAAGCCATCCTCCTCCCATTTCACTGATAGAAATATTCTTTTGTTTTAATTTATCTAGTAGTGTCTTATTTTGAGCAACCTCGTGCAGTCTAAAAACAACGATATTAGTTTGAACAGGCAAAACCTCTTTAATCCAAATCTTCTTACTTAAAACCGCCTCTATTTGCTTTGCTCTAAAATGATCACGTTGTAGACGTCCTACATTATTCTTAAGAGCGAACAATGCTGCTGCTGCTAGATATCCTGTTTGACGCATTCCGCCCCCCATAAGTTTACGAATGCGAATAGCTTTTTTGATATCTTCTTTAGATCCTAATAAGACAGAGCCTACTGGTGCTCCAAGACCTTTAGAGAAACAAACTGATATCGTATTAAACAAGGCTCCGAACTGACTAGGATGTTGTGATTTAGCTACCAAAGCATTCCATAATCTCGCTCCATCTAAATGTAGTTTTAATCCCTTCTGATTACATACCTCGCGAATGCGGTCTAACTCATTTAACTCATAACATGCACCTCCACCAAGATTAGTTGTATTTTCTAAACACACTAATTTAGTTATTGGCAAGTGAAAATTAGTTGGATCATTATAGTTTTCTAAGACTTGTTCTGCAGTTATTCTTCCTCTATCTCCATCTACTAATGCACAACTAACCCCGCTATGCACAGCTACTCCTCCGCCTTCAAACATATTTATATGAGAGCTTTTATCGCAAATAAGGTGATCTCCTGGCTGTGTATGTAGCTTAATCGCGACTTGATTTGCCATCGTTCCTGAAGGAAAAAAAAGAGCGGCTTCCATTCCAAACAACTCAGCTACAGCAATTTCTAATTCATTCGTACTTCCATCTTGCTTATAAACATCATCCCCTACCCTTGCTTTCATCATATAATTCAACATTTCAGGTGTAGGCTTAGTGATTGTATCACTGATTAAATTAATTTCCATAAATTGAATAGGAATAAGTATTTTTGTGCTATAAAAGTATTAAAAATTATGGTAACAACAGAACAACAGAAGGATATTATTGATCGCCTTGGTGCGTTAAGGAGGTATCTTTGACGTCGATAAGAAGCTTATCGAAATAACCAACGAGGAAGAAAAGACATTTGCTCCTGATTTTTGGAATCATCCAAAAGAAGCAGAAATTATCGTTAAAGCTCTCAAATCCAAAAAGAAATGGGTAGAGGGCTATGAATCTGCTATGTCTAATTTAGAAGAACTAAAGATTCTTTTAGAGTTTTATGCAGAAGGAGAATACACAGAAGAAGAGGTAGTAGAACAGTATCAAAAAACTTTGCAAATCATCGAGGAGCTAGAGTTTAAGAATATGCTATCTGATGAAGGAGACAGTATGAGTGCTGTATTACAGATTACAGCTGGTGCCGGTGGTACTGAGAGTTGTGATTGGGCAGCGATGTTGATGCGTATGTATATTATGTGGGGAGAGAAGAACAAGATAAATGTAAAAGAACTTAACTATCAAGCTGGAGAGGTGGCTGGTGTCAAAACCGTTACACTAGAGTTCGATGGGGAGTTTGCTTTTGGTTATCTAAAAGGAGAAAACGGTGTTCACCGCCTTGTCCGTATCTCGCCTTTTGACAGTAATGCGAAGAGACATACATCTTTTGCGTCCGTTTATGTATATCCACTTGCGGATGATACTATACAGATCGAAGTGAGTCCTGCTGATATTTCATGGGAAACTATGCGCTCTAGTGGTGCTGGTGGACAAAACGTAAATAAAGTAGAGACTGCTGTACGTCTGCGTCACCACCCTACTGGTATTATCATTGAGAACTCAGAAACTCGTTCTCAATTAGATAACAAGACGAAAGCTATGCAACTTTTAAAGTCTCAATTATACGAAATAGAGCTTAAGAAGAAACAAGCTATGCGTGATGAAATCGAAGCTAATAAGAAGAAGATTGAATGGGGATCGCAAATCAGAAACTATGTGATGCATCCTTATAAATTAGTCAAAGATGTCCGTACTCAATTTGAAACTACTGATGTAGATTCTGTTATGGATGGAGAAATTGACAAATTCTTAAAGGCATATCTAATGATGATGGGACAGAAAGAAGAAGAATAAAAAAAAGGAGCTATTAGCTCCTTTTTTCACCTATATACCTAAGAGTTCCTTATCACCTCCTAAGCAGTATAGGATTTTATCAAAATCAAATCAGCATTCTATCTTATTGCCATCCGCCTCCAAGGCTTTTATAGATATCTACTACAGCATTTAACTGTTTAGCCTTCGTTTCTACTAATTCGAGCTTAGCATCCATTGCTTCACGCTGTGTCATCAGTACCTCTAAGTAATCTGCTCTTGATGATTTAAACAATAGATTAGCGATATTCACAGACTCTGACAACGTCTTAGACTCATTATCTTTATACTCATAGACCTTCTGCATATTCTGTATTTTAGACATCTGATTTGCCACATCTAGATAAGCATTCACTATTCTCTTATCATATTCATATAACGCCTGCACTTGATGAGCATTTGCTGTATTAAACTCTGCTTTTATAGCGCTTTTATTAATTAAAGGCGCAGCCAACTCTCCTACTAATGAATACATCATCGACTCAGGTAACTTCGTCAAATACGAAGGTTTAAAAGCATTCAATCCAAAACTAGCTGAGATATCTAACGAAGGGTAAAACTCTGCTCTAGCGACCTTCACATCTAACTTAGCTGCTTCTAACTCTAACTCTGCCTGTTTAATATCTGGTCTATTAGATAATAACTGAGCAGGAATACCAGTCTTTACGGTAGCTGGTACTAAAGCCATAAAGTGCTCTTTATCCCTAACTATCGCTTGTGGATAGCGTCCTAGTAAAGCATTGATACGGTTCTCTTTCTCTGTAATCTCTTGTCTTATCGCAAACTCTAATCCCTGCGCTTTCAACATTTCAGCCTCAAACTTCTTCACTCCCAACTCTGTTCCTCTTGCTGCTTGTTTCTGTATTTTTACTACATCAAGAGCCTGCTTTTGCAAGTCGATATACTGCAAGGTTAAGTCTAACTGATTATCTAAAGCTAATAACTCATAATACGAACTCGCTATTTCAGCAATTAAGTTAGACAGTACAAAGTTCTTCCCCTCTACTGTACCTAAATAGCGTTTTACTGCAGCCTCTTTAGCATTGTGAAGTTTGCCCCACATATCTATTTCCCAGCTCGCTGTAATACCCGCAGAGAAATCTCCTAAAGGCTCTGGCATCTTTCTTCCAGGTTCTATCTCAGTACTCGCATCACCTGCTCCCTGACTAGTATACCTTCCGACTTTCTCAACTCCTGTACCTATACCTGCTCCTACTTTAGGCGCTAACTTCCCTTTCTTATAAAGTACTTCATTCTTCGCTACTTCTAATTCTTGAAGAGTGATTAGCAACTCTTGATTATTAGTCAATGCTTCTTCTATTAAAGAAGTCAAATTCTTATCTGTAAAAAACTGACGCCAAGGCGTTAATCCACTATTTAGCGTATCATTTGACACACTATAAGCTGTAGGCAACTTTGCTTTACTGTCAAAGTCTATAGCAGCTTGCGGAGTCTTACAACTCCACAAGCTTATTCCCATTATTGCTATAATACCTATTCTATTTATATCTTGCTTATTCATCGATCTCAATGTGTTCTGATAATGGTGTTTCATCCTCATAGCGACTCAACTTAGTCTTATCTGCTATTGTTCCAAAAATAAAGTATAACCCCGGCACGATAATCAATCCGAAAATAGTACCAATTAACATACCTCCTGCCGCAGCAGTTCCTATCGTTCTATTTCCAATAGCTCCAGGCCCTGACGCGATTACCAAAGGAATTAACCCAGCAATAAATGCAAACGAAGTCATCAGAATAGGTCTAAAACGAAGACTTGCTCCCTCTACTGCAGATTTAAATACACTATGTCCTTCTCTATGCCTGAAGATAGCAAACTCAACTATCAGTACGGCATTCTTACCGAGTAGCCCAATTAACATCACCATCGCCACCTGAGCATAAATATTATTCTCTAATCCCAAAGAACTCAAACATAAATACGCTCCGAAAATACCCGCTGGAAGTGATAATATAACTGGTAGAGGTAAAATGAAACTCTCATACTGCGCTGCAAGAATCAAGTACACAAACCCTAAACAGATTGCAAATATGATAGCTGCTTCATTACCTCTAGATACCTCGTCTTTAGAGATACCTGCCCAGTCTATACCATATCCTCTTGGCAAGGTCTCTTTTGCCACTTCTGTAATCGCTTTAATAGCAGCACCACTACTGTATCCAGGAGCTGGCGCACCACTTATCTCTGCTGAGTTATACATATTATGGCGGGTGTACTCTGATAGCCCATATACTTTCTCTAAAGTTAAGAA
>JBOFGJ010000115.1:0-9649 GCA_051649065.1 Flavobacterium sp.
AAGATACAATAACTTTCATAAATGTAGAAGCTAAGAATCCTATTAGAGAGCCAGTCGCTGCTTTAAGTGCTCTCTTCTGATCACTACTATTATAGATTAACTCTCCTACTAATGCACCTACAAATGGTCCTATTAAAAAACCAAATGGAATAGGAGCAAAAATACCAACTACTAATCCAATATTAGTTCCCCATACACCATATTTACTACCTCCGAACTTCTTAGTTCCTTGGGATGGGATGACATAATCTAAGATAGATACTGCTATCATTACGATAAAACTCACCCATAGTATAGGATGATTCATCTCTACGCCTTTAGTCAAATATAGACATAAGATACCCAGCCAGCTAATTGGAAGTCCTGGTAAAGCTGGAAGAACACTCCCAACTAGTCCTCCGATTAATAAAAGCATACTGAGCATTAATAATATATATTCCATTTGTATTTTTCGTATTTTTGATGATTCAAGATTCAATAATCTAAGTTATGAAAAAATTGCTTTTGTCTGTCTTCCTATCTGTCTTTATCTTAAGCTGTCAATCTAAGGCTAGCCAACGATTAGATGAGGAGGTTCTGTTACAAGAAGAGTTAGAAAAGATAGACTGGTCAAAGGTGGATACTTACCCTACAGTAGATTCGTGTGATACTATCGCTGATGAAAAGCTAAAGAAAGATTGTTTCTTCGATTATGTTACTCAAAATCTACAACTGAGATTAAATCAAGATACCATAACTGGTAACTTTGAGAATCTAGAAACACTAAAAATATTAGTAACTGTACAGCCTGATGCTAAAGTAGACTTTCAACTTTATGAAATACCAGATAGCTTACAGGGGATGACTAAAGCTATTGATGAATTCTTGACTAAACAAAGTAAAGACTTTTCAGTAGTTCACCCTGCGCTTAAAAGAGGTGTTCCTGTAAAGAGTCAATTTGTGGTACCTGTACAACTGAATAAACAGTAAATACTACGCTCTAATTAAGAATTTAAAATTAGGAATTGTTGCCTTCGCCATATAAGGATGTGGACTGTAGTTACGGGGATGTGACACGCAAGATGGTGTTTATATATTGTTGTTTCCCACTTCCTGTTCTCTATTTATCTTATTGATCTTCTTTTTTCACTTTAAAAGTCAATACAAAATAGCTTCCTATACTTATTGGCAATACGATATTTAGTATCCATATTAAAGTAGCAACTAATGCTACAGCCCACTGATTAACGCCTAAAGCAGTGAAGATAAACATAGCTATACTTCCTTTGACAGCAAACTCTAAAAACTGAAAGTTAGGCAATGAGGATGCCATCAAATAAATGGCTGATACAGCACATAACAATTCAAAATAAGGTATCTCTACTCCCAACAAATAGTATAAAATCACATACTGATGGGTAAAAGAAGCATAGCGAACTAAGGCTAAGAATAGATTCTTACGATGTTTCTTCTTTGGTATCTCATTAAGCAAATTTATTATCGTTTGTATAGAATACCCCTTAATAGCGAAGTTGCGTACAGTGAATAACAAGGTTATTACCACTGCTATCACAGCATACACGATATATAAATAAGTATTAGGAATAATCTCGTGAAATTGATTAAGAATAGATAGCCCGATTAACCCAAATACAATTGCGTAAATGACTTGGACTCCATTGCAGACCATGTTTAGGAAGATAACTCTAGGAGCATCTTTTTTGTCAAAATAAAGCACTTTACCTGCATATTCACCAATACCATTAGGCGTGAATATCCCTAGTGTTAATGCGCTTAATACTTGCTTAGTAGCTTGCCCTATTGAGACTGGTTTAATAAGGGAAGATAGATTTTGCCACTTGAGTATCTCGACAAAGCGGTTAGAAAAAGTCAAACACAACAGCGCAAATATAGCTAGGTAGTTCTCTGGTTTAGAGATTACCTCACTTAGGATATGAAAGTCCAGTGTCTCATCATTAGACAGCTGGTTATAGATATAGTAAAAAGCAGCACTTACAACCAATATTTTAATTAGAAGTACGAGATATTGCTTAATTTTGTCTGATAGTATCTTCATCGATGCAAAGTAAACGATAATTTTAGTGGGATAGTGTGTTTAGCATAAAAAAGTAAAGGCACAGAATGAGAAACTGAACAGTTTTTTGGAGTAATGTATTATTCGTTTCATCTTTGTACTAAATATAATCACATATAGTTTGACAATAGAAAAAATCATATTAGGTATAGACCCAGGAACTACTGTAATGGGATTTGGAGTAATCAAGGTAGTCAATAAAAAGATGGAGTTCCTTCAGCTTAATGAATTGCTATTGGCAAAATATGAGGATCGATATACTCGTCTGAGGTTGATATTTGATAGGACAATAGAGTTGATAGAGACATTTCATCCTGATGAGATTGCTATCGAAGCGCCATTCTTAGGTAAGAATCCTCAGTCTATGCTAAAACTAGGACGTGCGCAAGGAGTTGCGATGGCTGCTGCTCTATCTCGTGATATCCCTGTGACAGAATATGAACCTAAGAAGATCAAGATGGCTATCACAGGTAATGGTAATGCGAGTAAAGAACAAGTGGCTAAGATGCTACAACAGCTACTCCCTGGTCTAAAAGAACTTCCTAAGAACCTAGATAGTACAGATGGGTTAGCTGCTGCTGTATGTCACTACTTTAATAGTGGTAGAATAGTAGCTACTAAAAGTTATAGCGGATGGGATGCATTCGTCAAACAAAATCAAGAAAGAGTAAAGAAATAATGGCAGGTATCTATATACATATTCCGTTCTGCAAGCAGGCGTGTCACTACTGTGACTTTCACTTCTCGACTTCCTTAAAGAAGAAAGAAGATATGCTCGACAGTATTAAACGAGAGCTATACTTGCGCAAGGACGAATTAGCAGGTGAAGTCATCGAGACTATCTACTTCGGTGGTGGTACTCCTAGTATACTAGAGGTCTGTGAAATTAATGATTTGATCCAAACGGTATATACCTTGTTTGAGGTCATCGATTTTCCTGAGATAACGTTAGAGGCCAATCCTGATGACTTGGATAAATCAACTATATACAAACTAGCCGAATCTAAAGTAAATAGATTAAGTATTGGTATTCAGTCCTTCTATGAAGATGATTTGAAGATGATGAATAGAGCACATAACTCTACTGAGGCTATCGAATGTCTGGAGTTAGCAACTACGCTATTTGACAATATTTCGATTGACTTGATATATGGCATTCCGAATATGACCAATGAGCGCTGGTTATCGAATGTACAGCGCATCTTAGATCTTGGTATTCCACATATCTCGTGCTATGCATTGACTGTAGAGGAACGCACTGCACTAAATAAATTGATTAAAAAAGGGGTTATTCCTAGCCCTGAGGAAGAGGTAGCACATCAACACTTCATATTGCTTATAGAGATCTTGAAATCTAATGGATATATCCACTATGAACTATCTAACTTCGCTAAACCTAATTACTTCTCTAAGAACAACTCAGCGTATTGGCTTGGGAAGAAATATCTAGGTATAGGCCCTTCGGCACATAGCTTTGATGGTGTATACCGCAGTTGGAATATCGCTAATAATAGTCTTTATATCAAAGATATCTCTGAGGACAAACTTCCTCTAGAGCTAGAAAAGCTAAGTATCACAGATCGTTATAATGAATATATTATGACTGGGCTGCGCACTATCTGGGGAGTAGATCTATCACGTGTAGAACAGGAGTTCGGGACAGTATATCACGATTATTTGGTCAAATTATCTGCTGGATTTATAAAGGATGAATTGATGAGAAATGAGCATAACATTCTTACGATTACAGATAAAGGGAAGTTCTTAAGTGATGGTATTGCCTCTGATTTGTTTTATATCGCTTAAGCAATAGCTATAATTCGGAACAAAAAGTTTGGATTATTTTAATTAGCTTTGAAATAAAACAATGAGAGCTACGATAACCTATACTGGTCAGGAGTACCTAATCGACTTAAATAAAGCGATAGATATCTCTATACCTCTAGTCAACACTGAAGCTAATCCTATCGCGTGGTATCTAGATATCCCTGAGATATCTCCTGTAGTGATGGATGACTGGATAGGGAAAGTCAGTGAAGGAAAGTCTTCGACTAACTTTAATAATATCGTGTTTAACCCTCATGCACATGGTACGCATACAGAGTGCTTAGGACATATCACCTATGACTTTTACAGTGTGAATGACAGCTTGAAGAATTACTTTTTCTTCGCTCAGTTAATTACGATTAGCCCAGAACTTCAAGAAAATGGAGATTATATAATCACGTTAGATCAGGTAAAAAAGGTATGGGCTGCTAATAATCAAAAGGCTGTTATCATCCGTACTACTCCAAATGAAATAGCAAAGACGCATACCAAATACTCTCATACTAATCCACCTTATCTAGAGGCTCAGGCAGCTACATTCTTCAGAGAACAGGGCATAGATCATCTGCTTATAGATTTGCCTAGTGTAGATAGAGAACAAGACGAGGGGCAACTACTAGCACATAAGGCATTCTGGAATGTAAAAGACACTCGCCATCTTAACGAGGATGCTCGATTAGATGCTACAATCACAGAGATGATCTATGTGCCAAATGAGATAAAGGATGGGATATACTTCTTAAATATTCAGTTGGCTTCTTTTGTAAATGATGCTAGTCCAAGTAAGCCTGTGTTATATCAAATCATCTAGCTATGGAACTAGACGAGTTATACGAATATTGTTCCACACTGCTGTATGTAGATAGTGGATTTCCTTTTGATAAGAACTTGCTTACTTTTCAAATAGGAGGAAAGATATTTGCTATGATTGCATTACACTATTGGGAACAAGGAGACAGAAATATCATTCTTAAGTGTCCACCTGATTTGGCAATAGAACTACGTGAACAATATGAGGATATCACCTATGGCTATACGATGAACAAAAAACATTGGAATACAATCTATATGCGAGGAGACTTCTCTCCTACTCAAATCAAAGAATGGATAGATCTCTCTTATGATTTAGTATATGATACGTTCACAAGAAAAGAGCTTTTAAACTTACCTAAAAAGAAACTATAGTATGGATATAAATGTGATATATGATTACTGCTTAAACAAGAAAGGGACAACAGAGGAATTTCCTTTTGATGAAGAAACATTAACTTTCAAGGTAGGTGGCAAGATATACTTGCTTTTAAACTTGGCAAAGTGGGAGCAAGGAAATCGCTTTATTAATCTTAAGTGCGATCCCGAACGATCAGAAGAGTTACGTGCAGACTATAACGAGATAGTACCTGGATACCATATGAGCAAGAAGCACTGGAACAGTGTAATATTAGGAGGTTCAGTACAATGGGGACTATTAAAAGAGCTGATAGATCATTCGTATGAATTGGTATTTAATAGCCTAACAAAAAAACTAAAAGAAGAGATTACCACTCAACAATAAACATATACAAAGAAGATGAAAATATTTATAGAAACAGATAGATTGTTAATACGCCAATATAAAGACAGTGATTTACCTGCTATGATAGCAATGAATCAAGATGATCAGGTGATGGAGTTTTTCTTAGGTAAGAGAACTCCTGAAGAGTCAACAGCTGCTTTTCACAGTTTTAAAAATAAGATAGAGAGTCAAGGATATGCATTCTTCGCTGTAGAAGAAAAAAGCAGTGGTGAGTTTATAGGCTTTGTTGGGTTATTAGATATTACTTTTGATGTAGACTTCGCTCCTGGAGTAGAGATAGGATGGCGTATACTACCACGGTATTGGGGTAAAGGATATGCTACTGAGGCTGCTAAAGCTTGCTTAGTATTTGCGAAAGAGACTTTAGGTTTAAATAAAGTATACTCATTCACTACGACTATGAACATTCGCTCGTCTAATGTAATGCAAAAAGTAGGAATGAAGTATGTAAAGGATTTTAACCATCCATTAGTTCCCTTAGATCACCCTTATCGTACACACGTGCTATATGAAATAGAGCTATAAAAAAAGAGAACGAGTTAATAATAAACGCTCTCTGTTATATTCGTTTTTATCTATCTCATCCACTCTATTATAGTTCGTTTACATTTGCAAAAATAGTAATAGGCAATGTATACTGTGAGCGTATCTTAGCTCCCTTATAAGTAGCTGGTGACCAAGTGTCAGCTGTCACAGTGCGCACTATTTCTTTCAGTTTATCATTATACTCTGACTTAAATCCACTGCGTAATATACTTACAGAACTAATAGAACCGTCTGTCTCTATCTGTAATTCAAAAATCACAGAAGCATTATTATTCAATTGCTTTTCAGGAAAGGCTTGAGTAAAATGTTTAGAGAAATTAATCGACAATTGATTAATAGCTATGTAAGAATGTGCTGGCTTAAAATCTTTGTTATGGGTAAATTCTATCGTATCTGTATTAGTCCTAGCACATACTGTTGCAGATTTAGGAGTGTGTGCAGGTATCACTGTTTTCTTCTGAGCATAATTAATAGCTATACTAAACACAGCTACTGTCAATGCAATATACTTACCTTTCATTGTTTTAAGAATTTTGAACTAAAGTACGGATTATTGAAATATAGTAATGAAATAGCTTATAAAATAATTCTATAAGCTAAGAACAAATGGGAGTATATCTTTATTCTTCTGATACTCATCCTCTAGAAGTTGCTTTAATTTATCATATTGCATCATTTGAATATATAACGCACCTTGTGCTCTAAGAAGGCGGTCTTTCTCATCTATCCCCATATTAACCTTATAGATATTCTTCACTGATTCAATAAAATGAGCATAAAGATCATACTCTTCATTCTTGTTGTTTCTCATCACTGCATCAAATGCAAATGCTTCAACAAATGGATATCTTTGCTTTTCAGTATTTTCTATTTCATTACTACCAACACAAATCTTAACAGTATAACTTCCATCCTTATTAATTCGATCAATATTAAAAAACTTGACAGCTATATTTAATGCTTTAGTGATTCTAATAGTATCTTTATGACTATTACCTTGTACCATTATATTATCATAGTTCATAACTAGAGGAGTAAATAGAGAGTCTCTCTCTAATAGCTTAATAAACTCACGCTGAATTACTAGAGTATCTTTCTTCTCTTCTAAAACTTTGTAACTGTTTTGTTGTGAGAAATTATTTAATAAATAAGTCCAAAATACAGGTTGACTATTCACATACTCTGCACCTTTTATACTTGGCTCTATCTCTTTAATTTTTGTTATTAATCGAGAGTTCTTATCTGATAATTTAATACGCTTAATCTCAACAAAATTATTATAGTCTTTAAACAACGTAAGAGGAGATTGGGCATAACCATTTATTACCCCAATACAGCTAAGACATAAAATTATAATACATCGCTGAACTGTAACATTAAGTTTCTTTAGTACTTTCATCTTTAGTAGCAAATTTTATGGTTATAGGAAGTGTAAACTGACTTCTAACAGTATTACCCTTATAAAGACTAGGTGTCCACTTAGGAAGACTCTTTAATGCTAATATCACTTGTTCACCGACATTCAACGGATCACGCACTACATTAAAAGCTCCTAGTGAACCATCGCGTTCAATAACAAACTGAACGACAACTTTGACATCTGTACCTATAGGTAATTCTTTAGGGACATTGAATGCCGCAGAGAAATCTTGAATAAATTGTTGCGTTCCCCCTTCATAACTAGCTCGTGTATCCACTGTAGTCATTACTTCATCCTTAGCAGAATCCACTCTCTGAATAGTAAAAGCACTCATCCCTAAAAACAAAATAATCGACAAGCTAATCGTTATAAGATTACGCACCCTATTATTCTTTTTAGTCATCATTAAGAACCGTTTCTTAGTGAGGTTAAAATTAAATGAACTTGTAATGCCTAATTCACTCTGTTTATAGGTTTGTGTTAATAGTAGTTGCAAATACTGCTTTACGTCCTCTTCTGAATTCACACTCTTACTATCTGCTAAAAATTCGTGATTTAAAGCAATACACGTTTTATAGTAATAAAATAAAGGATGAAACCAAAAGGCAACCTTTAAAAGTTCTATAAATAAGACATCTATACTGTGTCTCTGTTTTATATGAGTTCGTTCGTGAATAAGTATTTTATTTTCTTCCGAAAGCTCCTCACTCAATGGAAGATAGATAATATTACAAAAAGAGAATGCACTGTTTATTTGACTTGACAATACTATTTTCGAACCATTAAACTTAATAAGTGAGCCTTGTCTTTTAATCTTATAAATCTTAACAATTTCTAAAACACTCTTGCTAGCTACTACTGCAACTCCTATTACATATCCTACGGTTAAAATAGCAGTCCAATTAAAACTCATTGTTTTAACTTGAGTAATGGGAGCAATGACAATATCGTCTAATTGTTCGAAAGTCTGATCAGCAAACACTATACTAGATTCAATAATAATGAATGGAAGTATTAATGCCATTATCAACGTTACCAATAGATAGAAACGCTTATATACGTGTACTTTCGTATCTTCTAAGAATAGCTTATACGCTATAATTGAAACAAAGAGAATGAGTGTTATTTTGGTTAAGTATAACAACATAAGCTAAGAATTCTTTAATTGTTCATCTACTATTTTCTTTAGTTCTTCTAATTCACCTTTAGTCATCTTACTCTTCCTAGTAAAGAATGAAGCAAAACTCAATGCTGAGTTATCAAAGAAGTTCTCTACCATCGTATTAATATGCTTTTCAAAATAATCTTCCTTTCTAATCAAAGGATAATACTCTCTAGAGTTACCATACACCTTATAAGCTATGAATTCTTTATCTATTAACCTCTTTAAAAGTGTAGCTATAGTTGTTTGAGCAGGTTTAGGAGAAGGATATTTCTCTATAATATCTTTCGCAAATGCTTCTTGCATCTCCCATATATATTCCATTAACTGTTCTTCTGTCTGTGGTAACTTTATCATTGCCTTACGATTGTATAATGTTCTAATACTCCTTCTTTATAATGCTTTACTCCTATCAACATCCCCTTAGGATCATATAAAAACCAAGACCCTGTGTAATAATAGTGTAGGCCTTTATCTTTTTTTACATAAATGCTTTGCCCTACCGATTCTACTTTGTGATTAGGATAATAATACGTTATATCTACAATGGAATCTTTAACGACCTCCTTCTTATATAACTTGCCATTGCGCTTATATCTCCAAGTTCCTTTTTGAAAACCATCTTGACGATACTTCCCACGATGCTCCTCTATATTCCCCTCTACAGTAGTTGTATATACCCACCTACCTACTTTCTCACCATTCGCTTTTTGATTCACCTTACACGAGCCAAATAGCATTATAATAAATAACTTAATTACTAGTCTAGTCTCTCTCATAAACAGTATTTGTAGATGTTGTTCTACAAATATAGAACAACAAGTATAACAGCCAAATAAACAACTATTTAAATACTATATAAACTAATTATTAATTATCTAAAAACGCTGAAAGCACACTAAATATATCTAAATGCGATCTTATTACAACTTTTCTTTTGTCTATCACAAAATCCACTAAAACAAATACAATAATAAATCAAAAAACACAAAAAAATAATTATTATATATAATTTTACAGCTAATAAAAAGAGTTAAATAAAAG
>JBOFGJ010000116.1:0-4749 GCA_051649065.1 Flavobacterium sp.
ATACACCATCTTTAGATGATTATAGACAGATACGTCGTATTGCAGGTTCTCAGAATAAGCTTGTGATAAATGCTGCATATAGCTATGAGACGGATTTAATCGAGAAGTTAAAGCGCTCACATATAGAGTTGAGTTTAGAACGTATTGCTCCTAATGATATATTAGAAGAGTTTGAGGATGCAATAGATGATAGTCAGCGTATCGATAGCTTTATAGGGAAGGCTAATAAAATACTGAAGAGAAACTTCTGTAGAGCTGAGGTGAAGAGGTTTGAGCCTAAAGATACCACAGCTATTTATATAGCTAATGAGGATGCATTGACTTCTAAGAATATTCAGAGTTTATCTCAAACAGCTAATCCATTCGCGAGTACATTACAGCACTTTAAGAAGAAAGAGGAAGTAATGCCTACACTGTGTTTTAATCAACAGAGTGAGTTAGTGGAAAAGGTGATGTTGATAGATGATGAAGAGTTATTTGAAGCCTTGATTAATGTTGTGTATGTACAAGCGTTGATGTTAGGTGGATATACAATCAATAAGAAAGAAATGGATATTTTTAATGATGCACTTTATCAATTTATGATATTGGGAATGTCTAATTTCTTACCTAAGTTTTAATAGATGATGTACCGTTTAGAGATCCAAAGGTTACTGTTACAAATCGACGAGAATATAGAGGATGCGGAATTATGTATGAGTTTAATCCGTCAAGGTATACAGATAGCTGATAAGAATAATGATTTAGAGTGGGGAGTAGATTTAAGATATAGTTTAATACACGAAGAGCGCGCTACATCTAGTTGTGGTGAGAGTGTAATGGCATTTGCTTGGATATTAAATCTGTGTGATCAATACCCAGAGCGATTTGATGAATCAGAGTTCTTATTAGAATATGAATGGATGCTATGCTCTGCCTATAGTAATGCAGCTCTTTCTACAGAACAAATTCAAGCTGTTGCAGATGATTTATACTTAAGATTAGATAGAAATCAGATTACTAAAAGAGGATATTACTTCACTATGGCGGAGTATGTGCAGAATTTAGGTGATTATGTAAAAGGAGAGGAGTATATCAAACTAGCGATGCAGGAACCTTTTGACGAGGAGAATGTAGAGATTATGGAATATGATTATCGCATTGAGAATCTAGTCTTAATGAAGAGATTTGATGAAGCGATTACTTTAATGGAGCAAGTGGAGCTTAAGAAATTAAAGAACTTTTCGTTGCCTTTTGAGACCTATTGTGCGATGGGGTATTGTATGGCTAAAGCTAATGATGCTAGAGCGCAGATCTATTTAAATAAAGCTAAGGCTTCATTTGAAACTTTAAAGGAAGTTAATAGCTCGATGCTTTATAGTATGGTTCGCTTTATGTATACGATGTATGCGTTAGAGGATGAGTTGCTATGGGAAATCTTTGAGCGTATTGCTGATTGGGAAATAGGAGCAGAGGATGACTTGCACTTTATGTTGACTAGGCACGCTGCTATCATTTGCTCAAAGGATAAGACAAAGGAACTTACCTTATCACCTAGGGTACCGTATTATGAGCCTACAGGAGTTTATGATATGAGTAAGTTGTTTACTTATTTTGACAAGCAAGCAACAGAGCTAGGTCATAGATTCGATGAGCGAAATGGCAGTGATTTTTGCTCAAGAAAGTACGTAGAATTAAAAGTTATGAATGGTATAAAAGTATAGTTATGAATTATAATCTAGAGATACAGAAAATACTACTTAAAGTAGAGGAATTACCTAGTTTTACAGACAAAGTCAAAGCTTTAAAGGAAGCTATAGCTATTGCTGATAAACACAATGATTTGGATTGGGGATTTGACCTAAGATTGACACTAATTCAAAAAGAGAGAAATACTTCTAAATGTGAAGAGAGTTTCCCAGCATTTGCGTGGATATTGAATGCTAGTGATTCTAATGAAGATTATTTTGAAGAATCAGACTTCTTATGGGAGTATAAGTGGATGTACTGTTCTGCTTATCGCAATGCAGCTATCTCTACCGAACAGATTAAAGAGATAGGGGAAGACTTAAGACGTCGCCTTAAAAAGAACGGATATAGTGACCGCGCTTATTATAATGTGGTGACAGGTTATGCTCTTCACTTAAGAGATTATAAGTTGGCTCAAGAGTATATAGAGCTAGCTGACGCGGAGATTATAGATGATATGGCTAACTGCCCAGCGTGTGAATTAGACACTAAGGTAGAGACTTTACTTGATTTAGGCTTTATAGATGAGTCATTAGTGAAAGCACAAGATTTGATTAATAAAAAGCTTACTTGTTATTCAATGCCGTTTCAAACCTTCTGTAGTTTTGCAAATAAGCTATATGATGCAGGTGATGATAGAGCAAGTATATACTTTGACAAAGCATTAGAGGAGTATCACGCACACGATCAATATGATAGTTCTGTAGGTTATTCTATGGGGCAACTAGTATCTTATATGCATAAGACTAATTATCCTGAGGTATGGACATTCTTTAGCCGTGTAGCTGAATGGCAGATAGGAGCGGAAGATGTACATATTTATAACTTTGCTAAGATTATGATACCTTTATTTAAAGGAGAAGGGCAAATAGAATTAAGTTTGTCACCACTATTACCTTATTATCAGGAATCAGGTGTATATCAAAAAGCTGACTTGTTTAATTATTTTAAAGAAACGGCTTATGAGTATGCAGCTCGTTTTGATGTACGTAATAACAATACTAATTTTAAAGATGAAGTAGATGGAGTATTAAGTTAATCCTCTTCTAAATACGCATACTAAGGCAAGGACTTTTTTAAACCCAGATTAAGCGATAGACATATAAACGAAAAGTATTTGGCTAATGTTTAATATGGGTTAAATAGTTCTTGCTTTTTTTTATGTGTTTGGGTCACTGAAATATGCTGGTTTTAAAAAAGCCACTCATCGAGTGGCTTGGATATATTGTATTAAGTTTGTCTTTATTGTTGACTGTGAGTAGATTCTTTAAATGTAATTTGTTAGAATAGACTAATTTGACCAGCTTGTTCGATTTTAGAAACCTTCTTTTCTTTTTTCTTTTCTTTCTTAGGTTTGTTTTCGCTTGTATCAGGTTCTACTGTTTCTAAATCGAATATCTCTATTTGCATTACGTCTTTAGTTGGTAGTGTTTCTTCTTCAACAAGAATACTAGTAGTGTCGTCTGAATGAATTGCATTACCTGTGTCTTCTATTATAGGGGCATTTACTAGATCATCTGCATCTACATTAATACCTGTTTTGGCAATATTAAATAACTCATTATACTTCGGATTACTGAATGATACTTTTTCTACAGCAGGCTTCTTATTTTCACTTTCTGCGCTATCCTCGGTAGTTATTCTTTCCCAATCTAACTTAGGCTGACTCTCAGGTGTTATTGGCATAAACAAATCTTCCTCTGTAGTATAAATCGTTTCTTGTGTAGGAAACTCTTCAGATTTATGCTCTTCAGTAGTATTCTCTAATGCTATAGATTGCAATTCTGTTTCTACCTTCGCTTCCACTAATATTGGTTGTTCCTCAGTTACAGATTCTAATGGCATAATAGACTGTTCTGTCTCATCATTAGTAGTAATTGGTTGTTCTTTTATATTAATTTCTTCTTCGAATAACTCCTTATTACTTAGACTTACTTCTTCAGTTGTTTCTAAAGTAGGTGCTAAGTCAATTAGGTTATTCTCTTGAATAACTTCATTGCTTACTTCTTCTTCAGAGAAAGCCTCTGTTAAATCAAATAAGATAGGTATTTCTATTTGGTCTGTATTAGTAGTGGTATTCTCTTCATATCCTTCTAATACTAACTTTTTCTCTTGATTTACCTCTATAATTTCCTCTGTAATTACATCATCTTGAAGATCCTCATCTATAATCGCAATTTCTTCCTCTTTGGCGAAAATATCAAGTTTGTTATTAAGTTCAGTAATGAGTCTTTTAATCTTTTTGATGTGTAAGTTATCACTAAAGAGTTGTTTCTCATATACAGCATCTAATAATTTATATAGAGAATAAGCTTCGTGGTACTTAAGTACTAAAGAATGCTTCTTGTTGTGATCTAAGATAGAGACCTGTTTCTGTATTGTTTTTGCTTTGTCTTCTAACTTGTTTATTAAATCCTCTTTGATGCTTATTAGCAACGCGTCAGTTACGTTTTCTACAAGGTAATCATCCGTATGCTTTACCATTTTTATGACTGTAAGCAGTACGTCATTATTTAATTTAAGTTGAATTTTTGCAATCATTTTACTAGCGAAAAGGCTTATTTTAATAGGGTTCGAGAAAGTCTACAAAATAATGAAAAAATATTGTAAGTACTGCGTCTTTAGTGGAAAATATTATTAATACAAACTCTTTACAATCTTATGTGTTTCGTTGTATTTAGATGTTTTGTAAGTGGTTGGTAAATTTGTGTTTAACCCAGATTAAGCATTAGCCAAATACTGCAAAGTATTTCTACTTCATATCTCTTTCATTTCTTCTAAAACCATACTACAGTATGCTTTTAGAAGAAATTCAGACTTATCTTGTATAATTGCTTTTTGTTTATCTGTCTATCGCTGATTCTGGGTTAAAAGAAGTCGCAAATTGCGTTATAATGGTTTTTTATCAGTAACTTTAATAGGTGAAATGAAGCAATGACTTTGTTTCTACTTTGAATAGTAATAATATAAAAATAGTAAGATATGAAGATTGCCTTTTTTTCAACACAACCTTATGATGTA
>JBOFGJ010000117.1:0-1082 GCA_051649065.1 Flavobacterium sp.
TTTTTCCAATAAAACACAATAACTCTACAGGATTTAAACTATTATCAGGGCGACCTTGACGTGCTAACCAAGCGTTGATTAAATCTTTACCATAACGATCTGGTAAAGCATCTGCTAATAATCCAGGTAATCCCTTAAATGTTTCATTAGCTATAAATTCTGGAAAATTATAAATTCTATTGCTATTAGGCATCTTTATTGGCGCAATAGGCAATCGTTCTAATTTAAACTTTGAATCATATTCAAAATTTGCCAGACCACGACTATCATCCCAAGCCACCGCTCCTACACGTTGCCCATAGATATTAACAAAAGCAGTTGTTACCATCCTAAATCAGTATTATCTAGATTATATTGATCCGTTTTTGAAGCTCTCTTACGCTGTTGTTTCTCTCCTTTAGCTAATTGCATAGGACTTAGCTCTTGAACTATGTCAAATGTATTTAAAACATACAAAACATTTAAAATACGCAAAATCTTAATCAAGTTATTAATAGAACTATTATCTCCACGTTCTACTGCACTTAAGGTAGAACGACTAATCGCAGCTTGTGTTGCTAATTCCTCCTGTGTTAAGTTTTGCTTTATACGCGTTTGTTGTATAAACAAACCTATCTTCTTTAGTATAGCTTTATCTGACAATAAATTTATGTCTAATATATCACTCATAAATATCTATTTTTATTATTAATGACTACTATATTACTCAATAATATCTCTCATTATAATGATTAGCTAATGTACAAAAAAAAACGCATTAACTATAAAAAATACATTTAATGACTAATATATCATTCATTATATATCACACATGAAGCTTCCCAACTTTAAACATAATTGTCAACTTAATACAAAAATAAGAATCAAACCTACCTATACTGTTTTCTAATTTTCTCTTCAGGATTAATACAACACAGATATAAAGATCCTAAGAATACCCACTCTAATGGCTTCATCATGATATATATTGCATTAGCACGTCTAACTGTAGTAATCTTCTTACAGAGGTCATAACCGTATTTGTCATAGTTAGTACGGATTATACGATGAAGTTTAGGAGAGATATCTTGTACAAGCTCCTC
>JBOFGJ010000118.1:0-2230 GCA_051649065.1 Flavobacterium sp.
ATTAACTATTACGAGTTTAGTGTATTTACTGCTCTCATTCTCCTTAAAGAAATACACTTAAACCAATAAAACACTATACATCCAATATTTATCTTATCAAAACAAGCACTTAACCATAATTATAATCATATTAACATAAATTATATCGAAATAATTACTTAGCTTTGAGATAATTATCCACTATGAAGAAGCAAACAGAAAAGCTATTATTAACTCTTGAAGGAAAAATAATAAATATAGGTGAGCTGCATATAGCACTTCATTCTATCAATACAAGTAAACAACATCCCTATCTATATAGAGGAGATGTGATCTTAGATAACAATGTGCTACCTGAAGCCTTACGCTGCTTACTAACTGAAAAAGTAGTAGCGGTAAATACTTATGTATTCTCGGCAATTGACACTTTAGATATAGCAATAAATAGATACGAATTATCTCTAGGTAATAATAATACACGAGTGTACAATATCTACATCGAAGAGGATAATATCGAGATAGAATGTGACCTCCCAATAAGAAAGCAGATTATATAATAACAGAAAAGGCGAATGCTCTATATGAACATTCGCCTTTTTATATTTTAAGTGCCAGATAAAATCTGGCTACTATTTAATTATTTCGATATGACTTTCGGATACTTTAGCGATAGGAAGGTAATGTTTCTTCCCTTCTACTAATAAACATAAATAGATATTACATACCCTTCTAACCCATCAATGCGTATCAACTGACCTAACTCAAGATTCTTACGTGCGTAAAAAGAAAACAACAATCTAGTCACAACATCTTTTGACCCTAATCCTAGTGACAAGGCTACTGTAAGTAAGATAGCTCCTACAATAATAGAGATGTTATTAGTAATGATATCTGTATTGATCCCCATCTGATTTAGCGTAGTGATAAACACAAATACAAGGATTAAGTAAAACAAGATATTTCCTATCATACGCGCTCCACTGAAGTCAACTGCTTTAAGCACTTCTACTACTGCTTTTTTAATCCAAGTAGCAAAATATAGTCCTCCAACAAAGATCAATAACGCAACAAATACTTTAGGAATATACAGCATTAAATTACCTATCTCGCGAGATACTATTGTTAGCCCAAAAAGCTCTGCACCTACTACCACCATTAAGAATATCAAGAATACCTTAACGAAGAAGATCAACACGCTAGAAACACTAATTTTAATATTGACTCTATTTAAAAAGTCATTCTCACTTAGCAAATTTTGCACTTTCTCTAAACGAACTACCTTAAAAAGTTTCTTTAAAATATAAGAACATCCTTTAATCAGTAACCAAGAAACTAAAACATAGCCAACCAAAAAAACAAAGCCTACTAATCCTTGTAACAGCGAATTCAATACAGAATTAATCATCTGACTAGGATATTCAAAGTTATATAGTTCCATCATTCTTACTATTTTTAATTTTATTGATTAATTCATTTTCTTTTTTCAAATCTTTCTCTCCTATTAAACTACTGAGAGTCTGAGGAACCTTGACAGTGTATAATTCGGACACGTCAAGTGACAACTTAATAAAGTTGAGATTATCTATTACCCTATTCTTTATGTAATCTGGTAACTTTTCATCCTGAAGTATTTTTTTGAACGGATTTTCCATAATTACAACGAGTTATAAATTTCTACAATCTTTTTCTTAGCCCTATGGAGTCGCATTTTTACAGCACTATCTCCTAAATCTAATAGGATAGCTATCTCCTTTATCGACTTGTCATCTTGATATTTCATCAATAGGACAATCTTATCTTCCGGATCTAGTCTAACCAATGACTCCTGTAATCTATCCACACTCAAAGAAAATATTTCTTCATCCGAAATCTCATCTTCAATAGATAAAGCGTATTGATTCTCATCATCCAATACTTCTTCATTTCTCTTTTTCTTAAGAACTAACTTCGAATAATTGACACAATGATTATACGCAAAAGAATACAACCAAGTAGAAAACTTAGCTTCTCCTCTAAAATTCTTCAAGTTTAAATATAACTTCACAAAAATATCTTGGGTCAAGTCTTCAGCTACATCTCTCGATTCAGCAAAACCTAAACACTTACCATATACTTTCTGTGCGTACCGATCATAAAGTATCCCAAACAAGTTAGTATTGCTACTCTGAACGATGAATTGCACTAACTCCTCATCAGTCATTTTTGCAAAATTACTATTTTGCGAATTAAACTTCATATTATTGTTTTTCAG
>JBOFGJ010000119.1:0-4344 GCA_051649065.1 Flavobacterium sp.
ACCTATAAGGTGACTTTTTCTATTTTTACTAGTCATAAAAAGATAGATATGACGACAACAGACTTGAGTAGGCTACAATATTATATAGATTTAGTACCTCAAAAATGGTCTCGATTTACAGAAGTGGAGCTTGCATATAGAGCAGAGGAGCACAAGTGGAGTAAAAAAGAAATACTGGGATCTTGTAGATAGTGCAGTAGTTAATTTATAACGCTTTTTAAGAGGTCAGTTTGAGGACAATCCTGTTATTGAGTATGATCAAGAAACTTGTGTTGATGAGGGCGAATACCAAATTGTACATTTAAATCTATTGGTAGATAGAAGGGTTTTATATAATACTCTTATAGTAGATAATATTAAGTTTATGTCTTCAGAAGTATTAGAGACTAGAAAAGCTAATAATCATACACTAGCATTCTTATTAGAGAATTATGTATCTCATTTAGAACATCATTTAGTTCAGATTTTTGGTAACTTGGAGTTTTAAAAAGAAGAATAAAAAAAGGTGTGTGATAGCCTATATCACACACCTTTTTTATATTTTTAAGTATTTATTTACTGAAGGAAAGTAAATGTTTTGTCAGCCCAAGCACCAATAAGTGGTAGTGGTTTTTGTTTTCCACCTGCTGCATTAATAACACCAATTACCCAAAATACAACAAGCACTAAATAAAGTAGACTTATTATTCCTGCTAAAGTAGGAACTATTCTAGCAACTATATTTACAATAATTCCTAAACTGAATGTAAGAACAAGTAATCCAAATGATTGTTTTAAGTGGTATTTTAATAAATCATCTGCTTTTTCTTTTCCAACAAAGAATGCAACTAACCATCCGATTACTGTAATGTAAGATACAATAGATAAAGTTTTGTTAT
This sequence comes from Flavobacterium sp., assembly GCA_051649065.1. GTDB lineage: Bacteria > Bacteroidota > Bacteroidia > Flavobacteriales > Flavobacteriaceae > Flavobacterium. The sequence continues at coordinate 879 of JBOFGJ010000119.1, forward strand.
CCATAATCAATTTTTTAAATTAAACTTTCTTTTTATAATACAAAGGTTAATAAAATTACAATAAGAACTACTATGTTTTTAAATAAAATATTAATAAATTGAACTATATTGTTTGTTATTTGATTTGAAATAGCTGTTTTCAGGGAGTTTCAGGGATTATTTGTTAAAATCGTAAAATCATTATTTTGTTAGTTTTTTGATAAAATGTATTCTAATCTAGTCTTTGATTCTAGTAGGTTGTCTGTTTTCTAACAATAAAACTAATAGTGTGAACGACAGTATTTTAATTTAAAAATATGAGACTTGTCAGTTAATTATTAAATCGAAGTAGTATCTTTGCACCGAAATTCTTCCATTTAGGGTTTCAAATACATAATAATCTACACTTAAAAGTTTATAGCATGCAACTGTATAACACATTAAGCGCAGAAGAGAGAGCTGATCTTATCGAGCAAGCGGGAGAGAACCGTTTGACTTTGTCTTTCTATGCGTACGCCAAAATAGAAAACCCACAACAATTTAGAGACGATTTATTCCTAGCATGGGATGCATTAGACGCTTTAGGACGTACTTATGTAGCTCACGAGGGGATCAATGCACAGATGTCTGTACCTGCATCACAGTTTGATGCATTTAGAGAGACACTAGAGCAATATGACTTTATGAAGGGTATCCGTCTGAATGTTGCTGTTGAACATGATGATTTGTCTTTCTTAAAACTAACAGTTAAAGTTAGAAATAAGATTGTAGCAGATGGTCTGAATGACGACACATTCGATGTTACAAATAAGGGAATTCACTTAAAGGCAAAAGAATTTAATTCATTATTAGAAGATCCAAACACTGTAGTAGTTGATTTCCGTAATCACTATGAGAGTGAAGTAGGACATTTCGTAGGAGCTATCACACCAGATGTGGATACTTTCAGAGAATCACTACCTATCATTAAAGACCAACTTGAAGACATTAAGGAAGAGAAGAACTTACTGATGTACTGTACAGGTGGTATCCGCTGTGAGAAAGCTTCTGCTTATTTTAGACATCACGGGTTTAAGAATGTGTACCAACTAGAGGGGGGTATCATTGAATACACACGTCAAGTAAAAGCAGAGGGACTAGAAAGTAAATTCATTGGTAAGAACTTCGTGTTTGACCATCGTTTAGGAGAGCGTATTACGGATGATATTATCTCTAACTGTCACCAGTGTGGTAAGCCATGTGATACACATGTGAACTGTGCGAATGAAGCTTGTCACCTATTGTTTATTCAATGTGATGAATGTGCTGAGAAAATGCACGGATGTTGCTCAGACCCATGTTTAGATATTATCCAATTGCCAGAAGATGAACAAAAGCGCTTGCGTCAAGGTGTTCAGAAGGGTAATCTTATCTTTAAGAAAGGTCGTTCAGAGAATCTTGAGTTCCAAAAGGAACGCAATGTATTCGAAGAGATTAAAGCAGTTAAGGTTAGCGCAGTAACACAGATTCGAAAGAAACAAGTGGAACGCAAAGTACTTATCGGTTCAGCACAACACTACTTTACTAAAGCTAGTGTGGGACAGTTTATTGTAGACAAGGAGTTGAAGATAGGAGATAAAATCGCTATCGTAGGACCTACGACAGGAGATGAACGTCTAACTATAGAGAAGATGATGGTGAATGGTGTGGAAGTTAGCACAGCTAATAATGGAGATAAAATGACTATGGAAGTAGGATTCCGTATTCGTAAGAATGACCAATTGTTTAAAATAATAGAATAGATAAAGAATATGACAGTTTCAGGAAGAGTAGAGCTTATGGCTCCTGCGGGTAACTTCGAGTCTTTACAGGCAGCATTAGATAACGGTGCAGACTCAGTATATTTCGGAGTAGACCAATTAAATATGCGTGCACGTTCAACAGTGAACTTCTCTATAGATGACTTAGAGGAAATCGCTAGACGATGTAAAGAGAAGAATGTACGTACCTATTTGACGTTAAACACTATCGTTTATGACCACGATTTATCAGTGGTAAAGACTTTGTTAAACAAAGCAAAAGAGGCAGGGCTAACAGCTGTTATAGCATCTGATCAGGCAGTTATTGCTTCGGCAAGAGCTATAGGGTTAGAAGTGCATATCTCTACTCAACTGAATGTGACGAACATTGAAACTGTTAAGTTTTATAGCTTATTCGCTGATACTATCGTGCTTTCTCGTGAGCTAAGTTTACGACAAGTGAAAATGATCACTGAGGGTATCGAGCGCGAACAAGTAAAAGGACCATCAGGTAACCTTGTCGAAATAGAAATATTCGGTCATGGTGCATTGTGTATGGCTGTATCAGGTAAATGTTATCTAAGTCTACATTCTCATAACTCTTCTGCTAACAGAGGAGCGTGTAAGCAAAATTGCCGTAAGAAATATACAGTTATCGATCAAGAAACAGGTTTTGAGATTGAGATAGATAACGAGTATATGATGTCTCCTAAAGACTTGTGTACGTTAGACTTCTTAGATCAAGTGATTGAGGCAGGTACTAAGGTGTTAAAGATCGAAGGTAGAGGTAGAGCTCCTGAGTATGTAGCAACTGTAATTCGCACCTACCGTGAGGCTATTGACTCTATCGCTGATGGTACTTACTCTCAAGAGAAAGTAGCTGAATGGATGAAAGCTTTAGAAACGGTATATAATCGCGGTTTTTGGAGTGGATATTACTTAGGACAGAAGCTTGGCGAGTGGAGTGATAATCCAGGAAGTAACGCTACCCAAAAGAAAGTATATGTTGGTAAAGCTGCTCATTATTTCCAAAAAGCGTCTATCGGAGAGTTTAAGATTGAGGCATATGATATTAAAGAAGGAGATAGAATTCTTATCACTGGACCTAGTACAGGTGCACAAGAACTTGTGATAGATGAGTTATTTGTGAATGAGCAAAAAGTAGAGAAAGCGACTAAGGGAGATGATTGTACAATCAAATTGCCTTTTAGAATACGCCTATCTGACAAACTATATAAAATAGTGGAAGCATAATGGTTATAGTTACTTTACAGCGAGATAAGTGTATCGGGTGTAATTATTGTGTTGAGGTAGCCCCTCAGCAGTTCCAAATGTCTAAGAAGGATGGAAAGACAGTTTTATTAAAATCTGTCAATAACAAGGGGTTTCACACGCTGAAGTCATCTGATTATACTATCTTAGACAGCTGTGAGCAGGCAGAAAAAGTGTGTCCTGTACACATCATTACTGTAAAAGATGTATAACATGAGAAAGATATATTATTTAAGTACTTGTAGTACATGTAAGCGTATTCTTGGTGAAATGCCAGAACTTGATACATTTGAACTACAAGAGATCAAGAAGAGTCCAGTAACCGATGCTCAGTTGGAAGAAATGTACGCGGTAGTAGGTAGTTATGAAAAACTGTTTAATAAACGTGCTCAACTCTATAAAAGTGAAGGGCTAAAGGATAAGAATCTTCAAGAAGA
>JBOFGJ010000120.1:0-5372 GCA_051649065.1 Flavobacterium sp.
AGAGAGAATACTAAGATTCCTTTAAAATCAAGAGGTTGGAATCCTTTAGAAGATAAAGACGAAGAATAAAACATATACTAGAAGAGGCTATTTCTACTTAGAAATAGCCTCTTTTTTTTCCAATTTTACCATTGGATTGGCTATCTACACAAAGTACAGCTACTAAAACTCCCCCCTATCACCATACTTCCTTACTGTAGCTACACTCCTCCTCTACCTTATCGCAACTTTATAAGCACAAGTCCGCTACTTTTTACGAAAAATCAAATCCCCGATTCTAAATATTAAAAAAATAGCGAGTAAAAGAAGTAACACCTCAATAATCAAAAACAATTCCTCATACTGACACCAAACTGAATACTGAATCAATATCACAAAACATTACACAAAGCATTAATAATTTCTTCTCATTTGATTTAAAATTAAATTATCAATAAATATTATTTATATATCACACATTTAATTATATTTGAGAATACCAAAAACTAATTTAAATAATGAATAAAACGTATCAATTAAAAGTAAATGCTGATACTGTTTTTGAGAGTAATGATTTATTACATGCTGATATTAACGTATCTCACGTAAACAAGTCTGCCTACCATGCACTCAAAAATAACAGATCTTATGACGTGGAGATTTTATCTAACCAATTCACTGACAAGAATTATACTGTATCTGTGAATGGCAATACCTATTCTGTTAATATACAAACCGAACTTGATAAACTAATCAATCAACTAGGCTTCTCGCTGAACTCTGCAAAACAAGTTAATTCCATTAAGGCACCAATGCCAGGTCTTATCCTTGATATCTTAGTAGAAGTAGGACAAGAAGTCGCTGAGAATGATCACTTATTAATCTTAGAAGCGATGAAGATGGAAAACAACCTTTCTTCTCCTAGAGCAGGAGTGATTAAGTCTATTAACATCGCTAAAGGAGCGACTGTTGATAAAGGATTAGTTTTAATTGAATTCGAATAATCATGAAGAAAATATTAGTTGCCAACCGTGGCGAAATAGCTGTTCGTATCATGACAACAGCCAAAAAAATGGGTATTAAGACTGTAGCTGTTTACTCTACAGTTGATCGAAATGCTCCTCACGTACGTATGGCTGATGAAGCAGTATGTATAGGAGAAGCTCCTTCTAACCAATCTTACTTACTTGGAGATAAAATACTAGAGGTTGCTAAATCACTTAATGTAGATGGTATTCACCCTGGATATGGATTCTTAAGTGAGAACTCTAACTTCGCTATCGCTTGTCAGAAAGCAGGGATTACTTTTATAGGACCTGGTACACATGCTATCGAAGTGATGGGTAATAAACTTGCTGCGAAAGAAACTGTAAAGGCATATCATATCCCAATGGTTCCTGGTCTAGATGAAGCTATCACAGATGTTGCTAAAGCAAAACAGGTAGCTAAGGAAATAGGTTTTCCTATCTTAATCAAAGCTGCCGCTGGAGGAGGTGGTAAAGGAATGCGTGTAGTAGAAAATGAAGTTGAATTTGAAAGTCAAATGCAACGTGCTATCTCGGAAGCTACAAATGCTTTCGGGGATGGTTCTGTTTTTATAGAGAAATATATAGGCTCACCTAGACATATAGAGATTCAGATATTAGCTGATAACCACGGACATGTAGTACATTTATTTGAAAGAGAATGTAGTATCCAACGCCGTCACCAAAAGGTAATTGAAGAAGCTCCATCATCAGTACTAACTCCTGAAGTGCGCAAAGCAATGGGAGAAGCTGCTATAAATGTAGCTAAGTCATGTGATTACTCTGGTGCTGGTACAGTAGAGTTCCTAATTGATGAGAATCTTAATTTCTACTTCTTAGAGATGAATACTCGCCTACAAGTAGAACACCCTGTATCTGAATTAATCACAGGATTAGATTTGGTAGAGTGGCAAATAAGAGTAGCTCGTGGAGAAAAATTAGCTTTTACACAAGAAGATCTTAAGATAAAAGGACACGCTATGGAAGTACGTGTTTATGCTGAGGATCCACTAAACGATTTCTTGCCTAGTGTGGGTAACCTAGAGCAATATAAATTGCCTGTTGGGGCTGGTATCCGTGTAGATAATGGGATAGAAGAAGGCATGGATGTGCCAATTTACTATGACCCTATGCTTACGAAGTTAATCACTTATGGTGAGACACGTGAAGAGGCTATAGAAATAATGATTAAAGCAATAGATGAGTTTAAAGTAAAGGGAATTAGTACAACATTGCCTTTCGGTAAGTTCGTGATGAAACACGAGGCATTCAGAGATGGAAACTTCGATACGAACTTCGTAAAGAAATATTACAATGCTGAATTAATCAAAGAGGAGTATAAAGATGAGGCTGAAGTAGCAGCATTCATTGCATTACAAAAGTATTTAGAAGATCAAAAACAACTTCGCTTACCTAACTAAGACCACTATGAATCCGAAAATAAATAAATTACAAGATATACAAGCTCAAGCTAAACTTGGCGGTGGGCAAAAAAGAATAGATACACAACACAGCAAAGGTAAACTTACTGCTCGTGAACGTGTAGAGTACTTACTAGACGAAGGTTCTTTTGAGGAAATAGGTATGCTAGTAACACATCGTACTACTGACTTCGGTATGGATAAAGAAGTTTATCACGGAGATGGAGTAGTAACAGGATATGGAACTATCAATGGTAGATTAGTCTATGTATTCGCACAAGACTTTACTGTATTTGGAGGAGCGCTTTCAGAGACGCATGCTGAGAAGATATGTAAAGTTATGGATATGGCTCTTAAAATGGGAGCACCAATGATCGGTCTGAATGACTCTGGTGGAGCGCGTATCCAAGAGGGAGTACGTTCATTAGGAGGATATGCAGATATCTTCTACCGCAATGTACAGGCATCAGGAGTAATACCTCAACTATCAGCTATAATGGGACCTTGTGCAGGTGGAGCAGTATATTCTCCTGCGATGACGGACTTCACGATGATGGTAGAAGGTTCTAGTTATATGTTTGTAACTGGTCCTAACGTTGTTAAAACAGTTACAAACGAAGAAGTAACTTCTGAAGAACTAGGTGGAGCTAGTACACACTCTACTAAATCAGGAGTAGCGCATACAACGTCACCTAATGATGTAGCTTGCCTAGAAGATGTAAAAACAATGCTTTCTTATATGCCTCAGAACAATATGGAAAAACCAATGAGTCTTCCATATACTATAGGTGAAGAGTATAAATATGAGCTAGATGATATCGTACCAGAGAGTGCTAATAAGCCATATGATATGAAAGACGTAATCGGGCATATTATCGACGAAGATTCGTTCTTTGAAATTCATAAAGATTATGCAGAGAATATCGTAGTAGGATTTGCAAGACTTGGTGGTAAAAGTATTGGTATCGTAGCAAATAATCCTATGTTCTTAGCTGGATGTCTGGATGTGAATAGCTCTAAGAAAGCGGCTCGTTTCACTCGTTTCTGTGATGCGTTTAATATTCCATTACTTGTGTTAGTAGATGTACCTGGGTTCTTACCTGGTACAGACCAAGAGTGGAATGGTATCATCGTACACGGAGCTAAACTATTATATGCACTAAGTGAAGCTACAGTTCCTAAAGTAACTGTGATTACACGTAAGGCTTACGGTGGAGCGTATGATGTAATGAATTCTAAACACATCGGAGCGGATATGAACTTTGCTTGGCCTAATGCAGAGATTGCTGTAATGGGTGCCAAGGGAGCAAGTGAGATTATCTTTAAAAAAGAAATATCAGAAGCAGCTGATCCAGCTGCTAAACTAGCTGAAAAAGAAGCAGAATATGCTGACAAGTTTGCAACTCCATATAGAGCTGCACAACGTGGATTCATAGATGAAGTGATTCTTCCTAACGAGACGCGTAGAAAGCTAATTAAAGCATTCTCAATGTTAGAAAATAAGGAAGTCAATATGCCTAATAGAAAACACGGAAATATTCCATTATAAAATGACATCTTAAATCTGCTACTACACTTCACTGCAGATTTTAAAGTAATAAATAAACTAACGCCTTTTAGCTAATTTGCTAGAAGGCGTTTTTATTTAGTGCATTTTCAAATATCAATTCTTAATATATAGCAAAACTATTCTTTTAATTTTATCAAAACTTTAAGAATAAAGATTATATTTGATTTGCATTTAAATAAAAACTTTTTATGGAAGAGAATAAAAACTTAAATCAGGATGCTCAAAATAATGAGCACACTCATCCTGTAAATGAAGAACCTAATAATACAAGTGAGTCTATACAAGAAGAAGGGTCTAAACTAGACCAACTTAAAGAAACACTAAATGAAAAGGTTATAGAACCTATAGTACACACTACAGAAGAAGTGGTACACGAGGTGAAAGAAACTGTAGCAAATACTGCAGAAGAAGTAGCTCATGAAGTTAAAGAGACTGTAGTAAAACCAGCAGTAGACGCTATAGAAGAAGTGGTACATGAGATAAAAGAAGAAGTTAACAATACACCTCCTCCTGTTCAAAACCAACAACCTCAACAAAACCAAACTCAACAAGCATATTATCCACCAGTAGCTCCAGAGAAAAACAACATCGGATTAGCTGGGTTTATAGTATCAATAGTAGGATTCTTCGTAGGGTGGATTCCATTTATCGGTTGGTTAATATGGTTAGTAGGATTAGTTCTTTCTATCGTAGGTCTATTTAAAAAACCTAAAGGATTAGCGATTGCAGGTTTAGTAATTTCTTTAATACTATTGATTTTCTTAATCTTTGGTATGGCACTTATTGCAGGTGCAGCAGCATTAAGCTAAAAAATAATTCAGTACTCATATATGAGTAGAATATATATCCTAAAGAGGTTGTCTAGATAATAGGCAACCTCTTTGTTTTTTTATATACACCATTAGGTTATAATACTATTTGATTATCTCTTATTTAAGATTATGAAGTATATTTGATATGTTTATAAAAGTAAATGCTATGCAAGAAGAAAAAGAGTTAAACAACAGTAATGATCATTCTAGGTTTATGCCTCCTTCTATTCCTAAAGATAATAAGGGAACGACACTTAATAACGAAGAAACTACTGCTAATCAAGAAATCAATAGCATAGCTAAAGAAACAACAGAATTCACTATAACAGATATAGACAGTCTAGCAAATCCCATTTATCTAGTCACAGAGAAAGTAAACTATACTACTAAAAATACAAAAACTGAGAGTACTCCTAAAGAACCAAAAATAGCTGATGTACAATCATCTTCACAAGAGCCAATATTAGTAGAACAGCCTAAAATAGTAGAGCAACAAGATTACCATAATAAATATAGCAGTGAACCTTATCAAAACTATCAAACAATAAACACAATACCTCCTACT
>JBOFGJ010000121.1:0-1454 GCA_051649065.1 Flavobacterium sp.
GACTAACTAATCGATCAAAGTTCTTGGTATTGATAATTTGCAAATAGTGTGTAGGTAAGTTATCTGCTTCTTGTGGATAGTTATCCATCTCAATCTTTAGGTACTTTATCAACTCCTCTTTTATAGAAGCCTCAACTACGATGTAATCAGGAGCAACGCAAGTTTGACCAGCATTCAATAACTTAGCCCATACGAGACGTTTAGCCGTCATCGAAATATCACAATCTTTCAGTACAATCGCAGGACTCTTTCCTCCTAATTCTAAAGTAACAGGTACTAAGTTTTTAGCTGCTGCTTCATAAACAATCTTCCCTACAACTGTACTTCCTGTAAAGAATATCTTATCAAAAGGTAATGATAATAATTCAGTAGTTTCATCTATTCCACCTTCTACTACATAAAGAGATTCCTCGTCAAAGTTTTCATTTATTAATTCGGCTAATACTTGAGAAGTATGCATAGGTAGTTCACTTGGTTTTATAATCACTGTATTGCCAGCTGCCATTGCTGTTAAAGCTGGTAATAAAGAAAGCTGATATGGATAATTCCAAGCACCAATAACTAATGTAACTCCTAATGGCTCTGGCATAATATATCCCTTAGCAGGGAAGTTAGCTAAGCCTACAGAAACGCGTTTGCGCTTACTTAATTTCTTTATACTCTTGATATAGTAGTTAATTTCTGCGTACACAATAGACAACTCTGTCAAGTAGGTTTCAAAAGCAGATTTACCAAAGTCGTGGTAGATTGCTTCTTCTAATCGTTGCTCATTTGTTTGCAACACTTGTTTAAGCTTTTTTAATTGCTTTATACGAAAAGAAATATCTTTGGTAGCATTACTATCAGAATAAGACTTTTGTGTGCTAAATACAGAGGTTATTGTGTTCATAGGCTATACATAACTAATCAAAGATAACTTATAAAACAGATATCTTTATACTGTTTCTAAGAAATGGATTACTTCTTTGCTTACTGCTTCAGGCTTTTCAGCTAACAAGAAGTGTCCACATTCTTTTACTTCTTTCAGTGTTAGATTACTTGTAGTATGTGGTAGAGACATCTTCAGCATTTCATAACCACTGCCTCCTATCCCCAATACTGGCATTGTAAGCTTACCATAACTTTTACTATCTTCTATATCTTGATGAAAAGCTTGATACCATGCATTAGAAGCACGAATAGCCTCTTTGCTATTATAAGCCGTAGTATATACTTGTTTATCAAAATCAGTAATACTCTCCTTATTGTAAACTAAATGATCGAACAACCAATTAATAACTAAGTCCATACGCCCCTCTAATAATTGTTCTGGCAAATCTTTAACCTGATTAAATGCAAGCCACCAAGGATAAGTATAATTCCCTCCTAAGATAGGAAGCATAGGCAATTGATACATTCCTGCATTAGGATGAGGAGTATCTAACATAATTAGCTTTGTTGTCGCTTCTGGATAG
>JBOFGJ010000122.1:0-1179 GCA_051649065.1 Flavobacterium sp.
GTATTTAAATGGAGTGAAGCTAATTCATTAACTATCTGAGTTTTTAATACGCAAGATTGATATTTTAAGTGCTTTTTAAGTTTATTTTTTATTTTTCCGTGTACCTTTGCAGCAATTATTTTTTAATAGAGAAAAAGAATGATATTTTTTAACTATGAAACTGATTTTCAATTAGTTGATATAACTAAGTATGAAGATTGGATAGAAGATATAGTAACTTCAGAAGGATTGATCCCTGGCGATATCAGTTATATATTTTGTGATGATGAATACTTACATGAAATAAATGTAAAATATTTAGACCATGATACATTGACAGATATTATCAGTTTTGATTATTGTGAAGGTAAAATAGTTTCGGGAGATATTTTCTTGTCTGTAGAAAGAGTTCGTGAGAACGCCAAGGAATTTAATGTTGATTTTGATGTTGAGTTACTGAGAGTTATGGCTCATGGGGTGTTACACTACTGTGGATATAAAGACAAATCACCAGAGGACGAGCGTTTAATGCGCAGTAAAGAAGAGGAGAAAATGGCTATGTTCCACGTGGAACAATAGTATTTTCTAAATAATTTAATTTAATGTTTCACGTGGAACAATGAGTATATTCGCTGATAAATATGATGTAATAGTAGTAGGAGGAGGGCACGCTGGTTCAGAAGCTGCTGCTGCTGCTGCAAATATGGGTTCAAAAACTTTATTGATAACAATGAGTTTGCAGAACATCGCCCAGATGTCTTGTAATCCAGCAATGGGAGGAATCGCTAAAGGGCAAATCGTTAGAGAGATTGACGCTTTAGGAGGGTACTCTGGAATTGTCTCTGATAAAACAGCGATACAGTTTAAGATGCTTAATAAATCTAAAGGGCCTGCTATGTGGTCACCTCGTGTTCAGTCGGATCGTATGCGTTTTGCTGAGACATGGAGACTGATGCTAGAAGGTACTCCTAATTTAGATTTTTACCAGGACATGGTACGCTCTCTTATCATCAAGAATCATAAGATAGAAGGAGTAGTTACTAATCTAGGTTTAGAGATAATGGCTGAAACTGTAATTCTAACTAATGGTACGTTCTTAAATGGACTTATCCATATCGGTGAGAAACAATTCGGTGGAGGTAGAGCGGGAGAGAGTGCTGCTTATGGTATTACTGAAGACTTAGTAAAAGCTGGTTTTGT
>JBOFGJ010000123.1:0-1041 GCA_051649065.1 Flavobacterium sp.
AGTTCGTTATAGCTTATCTTGGTCAAGATACCATCTTGTTCTAATTCTTTTAATTGTTGGTTTAGCACACGGCGGTCAACTTTCATAATTCCCTTTAGCATTTCACTTGGGCGTTTATGTCCTTGGTTTATCTGCCAAACAATAGGCACTTTCCATTTTCCACTGATTGCATTAACAGCAAATTCGAGTGGGCATATTTTTTCTTCTATCGTTGATGCCTTGGTATTCATAAGAGTGACTTTTTTATCCCTATGGGGGAAATATATGCGGTATTGTACAGTAATAAAGTGATTATCAACTTTGCAAAAATAAGACTTTAATATGAAAGAAATAAAAGAAGCATTAGAGACTATTAGTCATGGGATGCAAGCTCAGGTACCATTAGAAACACTAACTGCATTTGGCAACTCTATCGCAGATTTGCAGACAAGAGATTTTGGTAAGTCATCTCAAGTAGGGATGAAGTTCACAAACGCAAAAGTGCTTACAGAAGAAGGGAAAGAGATTGGGATAACAGAACTTTTTGAAGGGAAGAAAGTTTTGGTCAGTTTTGTACGAGGGAGTTGGTGTCCATTTTGTAATGTAGAAATAGCTCACCTAATGAGTTATTATAAAGAATTACAAGAGAATAATGTTGAGGTAATTGTGATATCTCCTATGAATATTGAGTTACTCAAAAAGTGGAAAGACGAAATGCAAATGCCTTTCAGTATAGCACAAGACAAGGAACTTGCGTTAAGCAAATCTTTAGATATTGATTTTGAGTTACAAGATTTCGTGGCTCCACATTATAAAGCTTTAGGTATTGATGTCAGAATGTTTAATCAAACCGATAAAGCAGAGTTAGTACTTCCTGCTGTATATCTGTTAGATGAATCAGGATTGATTACTTTTAGTTATATGGATGTGAATTACGGAGCTCGTTTAAATCTTGGAGAATTAGTTGTCAGTTTATAAAGAGAATAATTACTGGATGTATGTCTATTAGGTAAATCATTTATCAGTATATTCGAGTTATATAATAATAGAGTATGACTAAAT
>JBOFGJ010000124.1:0-4710 GCA_051649065.1 Flavobacterium sp.
TTCACTTCCCTTTCTCTAAGAACGAATACTTCGCTTTAGCCGAACAGAAATTAGGGATGTCTCACTGGGAGATGGTAGATATGCTATGGAATACTTATAATCCTAATAAAATATGGTTTGTAATCTTCGCTATTGGTATATTCTCTGTGATTACTTTAGTAATCTATGACAGATTAGTCATCCGCCCTCTAGAGAGAAAGAAATTATAACAATCAATACTCTATAAATAACAAAAGCGTCTTAGCATTCCTAAGACGCTTTTTTATATTATTACTGATTCTGAACAGCTCCCACACTATGAGAACTTCCCCTCTTTCTTCTCTATTTTAGGAATCAGATAATTTTCAAAAAAATCAAAGCCCTCTTCCATTTCAGATTAGATTCAATCAAACCTTAATCTGACTTCTAAACTAGTCGTAGATTCCATATCAGTACGACATCTATTCTTCGCTAATAATTTCTCTAGTGCACTATTTACGGCTAATAGACGAGAAATCCTCGAGTAGTTGAGAATAGGAGCTGAATACTATTGGGATGAAGAGAAGTATAAGCTAAAATAGTCAATTGACAAAAAACAACCAAACACCTCAATAACAACATATTAATACTTTATCTCGTTCAAAACATTGAAAGGTATTTTTTGGTTTTGTATCGTTTAGTCCAAAATCAAAGTTATTCTGAGAAAAAAGAAGAAAGTATATAGGTTTATTAAACTGCTTTTTGAGGAGAATAAGCCCATTTTTTAAAAAACACACACTTAGTAATTTATACGAATAACAAACCAAACAACCCTTTTAATTAATTATTCCCCAACAAGAGTAACAAGAACAAATCTATTTCTGATAATAATCAAATAAATAACACCCATTTTGCTATTATTCTAATAGAATTAGGCTATTTTTTTTAGTCAAGCAAAGAAACTTAACTTTATTTTACTATTTTTAGCCTTTATGATTTTGTTATTATCATAATTATAACCAAACTATACATTAAATAAAATATGGAAAACACTACTTCTGCCCAGCCGAATTTCTTCGACAGCAAAGTTCTAGGACATCCTTCAGGGCTGTTCGTTCTATTCTTTACAGAAATGTGGGAACGATTCTCCTTCTATGGGATGCGCGTATTACTTATTCAATTCTTAACAATGTCTGTAATCGGACTTAACCCAGGTTGGGAAATGAGTGTAGTAGATGCCGGAGCTATCTTCGCTACCTATGCAATGCTATTATATATCACTCCAATATTCGGAGGTATATTAGCAGACAAATACATTGGATACCGTTGGGCAGTAGTGATAGGGTCACTTATAATGACTCTTGGTCATGCCGCTATGACTTTAGAGACAGAATTTTTTATGTATCTGGGTTTAATCCTATTAGTAGTAGGTACAGGATTCTTTAAACCAAATATGACTTCTATTTTATCAGAAATGTATAAGTCATTTCCAGAGAAGAAAGATGGTGCATACACGATCTTCTATATGGGGGTTAATGCAGGTGCATTCTTCGGTATGATGTTATGTGGATACATCGGTGAGCGTATCGGATGGCACTACGGATTTGGATTAGCTGGTATCTTTATGCTATTAGGGACTTTACAGTTTTGGTTCGCCAAGCCTATCTTTGGAGCAATCGGCGATGTACCTAATAAAAGCACTGAAATTAAAGTACAAGATACCGTTGGTCAAAATGACTTAACTGAAGAAGAAAAAGAAGATCTTAAACGCAATCCATTTACTACAGTAGATTATATCCTTATCGTGATTACGTCTATTATTGGATTCCTATATGCCTTTAGTGATGCGTTCTATATTGTAGGTAAAGTCCGATTATTCCCTGAGCAAATCTTTGGAATGGATGGAAAGACTGTAGTGGTAGTAGCTGGATTATTAATCTTACTATGGTTAATCATCTCGCGTATTCTAAGATATACAAAGGTGATTAGAGACCGTATGATTGCTGTTATTATATTTGCTTTCTTCACGATCTTCTTTTGGATGTCTTTTGAACAAGGAGCAACTTCACTTATTATATTCGCACGTGATAATACACAGAGAGTATTGTCTGGAGATAAGGCCCTATTATTTAATATATTCAATACATTACTGACTGTAGTGCCGTTATTAATCATATCATGGGTACTAATTCTATTAGCAAAACAAACAATCAAGAAAGCTTTATTCTCTAATATCATCCTAGCCATAACATTTGTAGGAGTATGGGGTGCAGCTATCTGGATGCTAAATAGAGACTGGTCATCACATGCTTATGAATTAACATACGAAGCAATTCAAATCCAAAAAGTAGATAAAGAGGGTAAACCTATCTTAGATAAACACAATGAGCCTGTTTATGACTATAAAGCAATACATGCTGCCAACCAACCTAAAGAGGGAGATAATATAGTAAAACATACTGCTATCGTATCTCAACTAGAGGTGCTCTCTAAAGGAGATAAAGTAGAAGTATATGAGGAGTTAGGTAACTTTAATATCCTAGATACAAATAAAAAAGAGTATTTAATGGCCGAATTCATTAAAGCCGAGAAACAACCTGAGATAGTGCAAGCAGTAGTAACAGAGATTAAAGATAATCAAGTAGAGATTACAGCATCGTGGTTCTCTATTCTTAACTCGTTCTTTATTATTGCATTAGCTTCTATCGTATCTAAATTATGGGATTCAAGATTTAATCCTCCAGCCTCTATTAAATATGGATTAGGATTAATTATTATGGCTATCGGGTTCGGAGTATTAGCCTATGGATCTCATGGTATTACAGAAGGTACTAGAGTATCTATGATGTGGTTAGTCTTCGCTTACTTCTTCCATACGTTAGGAGAATTATTCTCTTCGCCAGTAGGATTATCCTATGTTTCTAAATTAGTTCCAGCAAGAATGATTGCACTAATGTTCGGAATGTGGTATCTTGCCATCGCAATCGGGAACAACTTAGCTGCGAAATTAGGTGGACAAATAGAGACTATTACAGAGCAATATTCATTATCAGTATTCTTCTTAATATTCACTGTAGTGCCTATCGTAGCAGGATTGTTAGTTATTGCATTAAACCCAGTGCTTAAAAGATTGATGCACGGGGTCAAGTAACATCAATATTAAAAGACGTATGAAAAAACTGTTTTTATTACTTACCATTGCTTTCTTAGGATTAACAGCTAATGCTCAAGAGATAAAATGGATGACATTTAACGAGGCTATCGCAGCACAAAAGAAAGATGCTAAGCCTATCTTTATGGATGCATTCACTGACTGGTGTGGTCCATGTAAAATGCTAGACAAAAATACTTTTAGCGACGCTAAAGTAATCGAGCATATCAACAAGAACTATTATGCAGTAAAATTTGATGCTGAAGGTAACGAGACTATCAATTACAAAGGTACGAAGTATACTAATCCTGGATATAACAGTGAGAGAAAAGGTAGAAATGCTACACATGATTTCACTATGTTCTTAAGAGTTCCTGGGTATCCTTCTATGATTATCTTCAATAATAATGAAGAAAAACCTAAAGTAATCGTAGGGTATCAAACTCCTGATCAATTGCTAAAACAAATATAAATTAGTTCTATAAGATAACTATCTAAGACATTTATAATAAAGATGACCAATATCCCTTTTCATATATATCGTGAAAAGGGATATTTTTTTTAAGACATATAACCATACACTTCTGCTTAAACCAAAAAGGTACAGAATTATGAAACACAACTAAGCTTGGAGTTCTCATTTCTAACATTCGCTCAAAGTTTACTTTTGGATGATTAGCTACTACAACTATAGTTGTATCAAAGGGCAAGTCATAATCTACCTGGTCATTATCTAATACTAGGATATCTGTAATAGTACTAGGTATTATACCTTCTAGACCGTGATATACAATCTCTCGGATAGCATGTTCTTGTACATAGTTATCTTGAGCAAACCTTTTAAGTGTATCCCATTGTTTTGAGAATATAGTAAGTGTCTGTTCTTCTTTTACCCAAACCGTTAAGTCTCGCTTACCTGATATGTAGGGTATGACTACTTCTACTTCACTCCTTATACAATTTTCATTGATAAAAACAGAACTTCCTTGTACGATGATACCAAAGACTAAACAGATGATAACATAGCGAAGTTTTTGCCTATAATATGCCAAGGCAACTAAGATAATTGGGGTTATAATAAACAACAATTGCAATGGACTTATTTTAATACCACTAAACGATAAATAATTTATTTTATTAATACTTGCTATGGAATAATACAAAAGATCTGTAAATCGACTAAAAAACCACCCTACTACATTAGATACTCCTCCTATCCACATCGTACTCAAGTATAGCATTCCAACGATAACTAATACTGTTGCTAACGGAATCACTACTAGATTAGCTAATAAGAATACAAAGGAGAACTGATGAAAATAGTAAAGCTGTATCGGGATGAGGCCTATCTGTACGCTCAGTGACACATAGACAATACCTTGTAAATACTTAACTACCTTATTATTAGAATAGTAATTCTTAAACATTGGTAAGAAATACACGATACTGATAACAGCGAGATAACTCAACTGAAAACCAATATCATATACCCAATAAGGGTAAATACACAGTCCGAAGAAAAGTGCCAAGCCTATACTGTGCTCTAAATTCTGTTCACGCCTAATCAATTGACATGTTGTAAATATGCTAAACATAAATAC
>JBOFGJ010000125.1:0-1510 GCA_051649065.1 Flavobacterium sp.
CTATACACTTTATCACACGTAAAAAGATTTGAAAACTTTAGTTCAAGAAAATATCCTCGCTGCTCAGAAAGGCGACCAAATAGCATTTACTTTCTTACTGAATCACTATTGGGCTGAAGTCTATAACTTTATGCTTAAGAGAACAGCGAATGAAATAGACGCTGAGGATATCACTATTGAAACTTTTTCTAAAGCTTTTACTAGTATAGGCAAATATGACTCTACTTTTGCTTTTAATACATGGTTGATTAGCATTGCTAAAAATGTACATATCGATATGATAAGAAGACGAAAAAATATGTCTTTCTTAGATATAAACGATGAAGAAAACCAACAATACCACAATATCATAGATGACTCTATGAATAAGGAAGACGAACTTATACAAGAGCAAAATCTAGTAATCTTTAAAAGCTATATCAATCTACTGAAACCTCACTATCAGGAGGTAATAGACATGCGATTCTTTCAAGAGATGTCTTATAACGAAATAGCCGAAGCTTTAAACGAACCTCTGAACAATGTAAAGGTAAAGATTATGCGTGCTAAAAAGCTATTGGCAGAAATCATCCTAAAACAGATTGATCAGAACTTCTCTATCTAATCTAACCACTACCCTATCTGATACAGATAGCAATACTATTTTACACTCATCTGACGTCTTCTTAAAGTCTAAAAAACTTAATATCAGTACTTTTTACTTTATTTACGGTTTTTTATTTGTTAATATCAATTACTAAAATCAAATAATTAAACAACTTATCCTCTAAAAACCAAAAGATTAACCACAATATCCTTGTATTAATCAACAATATTACAATTCTATAAGTATCACTAAAAAAAGTTCGAATTATTAAATAAAACTGATAAATATCAATATAGAAGACAAAATTGTCTTTTATATTTGATATACAAAAATGAACTAACATAGCACATACTTATGAATACAAAAACACACTCTTTAAAAAACAAACTTGGAGTCTTAGCGTTGGCTTTGAGTTTATTAACTATCGGTAGTTGTTCTCAGAAAGACAATAAGACAACGAAGATGAATGCTGACATGGCAGAACAAATAGTGGCAACAGGTAATTTAGAAGCGGAGCTTACTTCTCCTCCTCTAGTACCTAAACCAGTAGGAAACAGAGCTGCTGCTAAGTTAAAAGTAAACTTAGAAATCTTAGAGCAAGAAGGCGAAATGGTAGATGGAGTTAAGTATATGTATTGGACATTCGGTGGTACAGTACCTGGTAGCTTTATCCGTACTCGTGTAGGTGACGAAGTAGAATTTACTCTTAAGAATCACCCAGACAATAAACTGCCACACAATATAGATATGCACGCTGTGACAGGTCCTGGAGGAGGGGCAGCTTCATCACTAGTAGCACCAGGACACGAGGTAACGTTCTCATTTAAAACATTACAACCTGGTCTATATGTGTACCACTGTGCTACAGCTCCTGTAGGTATGCACATCGCTAATGGTATGTACGGATTAATACTAGTAGAACCA
>JBOFGJ010000126.1:0-2755 GCA_051649065.1 Flavobacterium sp.
TGAATAGGTTATATCAGCTTCTATTTTATCTCCTTTTTTATAAAAAAGCTTATGTGAGAATCTTCGTAAAGATTCAGGCCAAGCATCTTCTTCGTTTGGTCCTGCAGTTCCTGTGTCATCATCCCCTTTAGCATCTTTACTATAAAATAGCTCAAAATCTGCATCTGGCGCTGTGGTACCTAAATAGTTATTTACCCCATTAATTAAACCACCAACCTTATAGCTTGAAGTATTTAAATCTGTAGAAGGATTACTTTTTTCTTCATCTCGTACTGGAATACCATCTGATGTTGGCACCTTAGCTTCTAACATATGAGAAGCTACGCCATAACTTTCTGGAGCATCTCCATTATCTAAACCTGGTGGCAATAAACCTATAGCTATAGCCGTTTTCCCTCCTCCTTTTAAACGTACATCAAAAGTAACAGCAAAATCATTTACTGCATAGGCATTTTCATTAAATGTCAAAAATGCCACAGCCCCTGTATTTTTATCATTCCCTTTTAAAAAATCTATCTTTTGTTTTCCATTTTTAAGGTTCGTTTTTTTTACATCATAATTCTTGTAATTAAGGTTTTTTCTTTGATCAACAACCGTCCATTCACCAAATCCACTTGCGTCAAAATTCTCGTTACTTGCCAAAGACTCGGCATCACCCAAAACCATTCCACTTAAACGAACAGGAGCACCATCTATTGTAGCTTTACAAGTTACAGTAAAACTTGCTTCTGAAGAATCATCCACAACAATTCCATTAACTAATCTATTAGCACCTCCAGTTCCTCCTATGTTATACATTTTATCCAAGAAATCTCCACTATAATTACCCGGTGCATAACTTGTAATATCATATCTACCACTTAACCTTTTGTAATTAGAAATTGTTGCGGTAATACATAAGTAACGTCCATCTCCAATGTCTATAGAAGCAAAAGACTGAGAACCATTCTTTAAAGGTTGATCTTTCAAGCCATATAAATCACTTGCACTTTTTGCACCCCATGTCAACCACAAAACATCTTTTTTATAAGGACTCTCCCCGCCAGTTGCAAATGCAGCTGTAGTTAAAGTTCCTTTCGGAAAACATTGACTATATACACTATGCCCCAAAAGGGATAGTGTACATAGCATCATATATATATATTTCTTCATAAAACTCATTATTTAACTGCAAATACAATATTCATAAATGAACCGATTGTAACATCTGCATTAGCAGCTATTCTATATGTCAATTTACCCTCTGCTGTAACAGCTACATTCGTAAATACCGTTGGGTCAAACCACGTAATATTATAAATCAACTCATTTGCTGGTAATACAGGTAACTTAAAGTTTGTTTGGCTCGTCACTTTTGGAGTACCAAACTGAGATGTATAATTTGCATATAAATCTATTGTATATGTACCGTTACTGTGAGTAACGTTAGGCGTTACCTCTGCACTAATCTGATCAACTGCTGTTGGCATTACTACAGAAGGCATATAGAAGAACTTAGGCATTGCTGCTTTCATTTGTTTCAATACACCTTGTGCATCTGCCATTACTACATAATCAGTATTAGCAGCTGGTTGCAATCCTGTTACTGCAAGTGTATTTGTTGTTGTAGTATTTATAGCTGTTACTTTTGTTAAAACACCACCTAACTGAACGTTAGTTTTTGTTTTTGTTAATCCATTATCAGCTGTAATAACTTCACCAACTTCTGTTTGGTTTTTCCAAGCTGGAACACCAGAACTATCAGTAACTAACACTTGATTATTACCTGCCTTTGCAATATCTTCTGGTTTAATAGTACCATTTGCAATATGCTCAGTAGTAATTTTGTCTTTAGCGATATTTAATCTCACATCAGCTAATAAAGTCTTCACAGCTGTAGTAGCTGTAGCATTACTATCAGCTCCAATAACAATAACACCATCTGTACTTAATGTTTTAGCATCAGTAACTTTATCTACTGTTACATTAGGAGTTCCTGGAACCCATTGACCATCTTTAAATATTAAAGCTTGACCTGGAGTAGTTGGTTTCGTTTCACTCACAGGAGTATTTTGAATAGCATTAACTACTGTTTTTCCTCCTTTAAGTGTCACATCTCCTGCTAACGTTAATTCAGATTTAACATCGTTAACTGTAGAAACAAGTTTATCACCTTCTGTTGAAATAACATTAGTTGTTGTAGGTACTATTTCTGATTGTGCTACCCAAGTAGCTTTACCTTCTTTAGTAACCATCACTTGTCCATTTGTACCTGGAGCTACCTCTAAGTCAATATTTTTAAAAGTAGATCCCTCACTTGCTTCTCCTTTATTAATAACAATAGTTGTAGAAGTAACTTTTCCTTTAGCTAATTTATTTAAATCAATAGTCTGTGCCTTACCTTCTGAATCTACATATACTAACTTCTGGTCTGCATCATTATACGTTAAACTTGTTTTGTTTAATGGCAATGTAGTTGCAACACCTTTAGCATCTGTATAAGTAAGTGTATTAGTTGCTTTATCATAAGTAATGGCACCTGTTCCTAAAACAACCTCTTTTTCAGCACCTTTCTCATCTTTATAAGTCAATGCATTCTTAGATTGATCATAGCTCAATACTGTCAACGTCTCATTAACCTTAACTAAATCCTTAATTAAAGAAGAATCTTCTTTAACCCATTTCACTGTTCCATCTTTATCAGTAACTAATACTGATCCCGATTCTCCTTTTTCAATCTTAGCTGTAGTTACTGCTTCATCAGCTAACTTATCTG
>JBOFGJ010000127.1:0-1312 GCA_051649065.1 Flavobacterium sp.
AGTCAGCTCTTACTTTTAGGTTATGAATTGCATTAGAGTATTGCTCCTTGCTTACTTCTAGTTCTTTAACTGTTACTGTCTCAAGCTCATTAGACTTAATCGATGTCTTAGTATCGCTAGTATGTAGGTTCACTTTACGCGAACCACAACTAGCAGTAAATAAAAGAATAAGTAAAAGGAGGCTAAACGTTCTCATCGTATTTGATTAAAGTGTCACCAATGAACTGTACTAGCCTCATCTGATTAGAATGAAAGGCTTCCATGTCTTTGAGGTTAGTAATAAAGCAGAACTCTATAAGAGCTGCAGTTCCTGGTTTATTTAATATACCTAGTCGTTTACGTGCAGACTGTGACTCTGTTTTAACTCCTCGGTTAACTATCCCCATAATAGAAGAACAACCATCTACAAGCTCTTTAGCAAAAGCTTTGCTTTTAGTTCCTGCATTATCAGAGATGAATACTTCACATCCTGTAGCAGTAGGACTAGCCGCGTTTAAGTGCATATCTAGTACGACATCACCTTTGATAGGCTTGATTCTACTTTGGTACTGGCTATTTGTTTCGTGATTTAGATCTGTAGTGTATCTATGCCCTTTGTACATTAGATACTCAATTAGTAGATTGCGAAAGATGTCCATTTCTTTCATTTCTGTAAAGCCATTAGCGATTGCTCCAGGATCACGATCGTGATGTCCTGCAGACGGGAATACTTTGTCCTGTGCCATTATAAATCTTGTTTTGTATGTAGCTTAGTATTAAGAATTTTAAAAACAAGTTCTAATGACTTCATTCCACTATAGCCCAGAGCAAAGGCTAATCCATATAGTGCTTGTTCTGATGAACCCCACCATTCAGCGACTAGAGGTGTCAAGTAATTTGCAGTCAAACCACCTGAGATAACGGTTCCTATTTGTTGCATTCTTGTCATATTCTTTGGCTTAGATGTTAGTGAGACAAAACCTCCAGCAATGCCTGCTAGAAGCAAGACTAATTCAATACCTATAGATTGTAAAAACTTCATTAGTAACTTATTTAGGACAAAGTTAGAATGATGCAATAGCTCAAAAAAGGACACAAAAAAACCTCTCAAGTGAGAGGTTAAAACTATTTATATTTATATATTATATCTTGTATATCAGTATTTGTTTCTAGTTTCACACCATTTGTAAATACAATTTGATAATAATTATCATATTTTGATACAAATGCTATTGTATGTAAGTTTATTAAGTGCTTCCAGCCTGATGTACAAGTGATATAAATAAAATCTAAATCCATAATTATATATTTAAAGTTAATATTATTCTACCAG
>JBOFGJ010000128.1:0-1038 GCA_051649065.1 Flavobacterium sp.
AAGATATTCTATGATGAAGAGCAGACTCGCATAGAGTTAATAGACCCCGAGTTAAGAGCTGCTGGATGGGAGTGTGATACTGTAACGTTAAATAATAAGACTAAGAATACACTGCCTCAGAAGGGGAGAAATATGGCTATAGCAGAGTGGAAGTGTGGTAGTAAGTTTGCAGATTACGCTTTGTTTATAGGGTTAGAGCTATATGGATTAGTGGAGGCTAAGCGATTTGGGGTAGATATATCAACTACATTACAGCAGTCTAAAGTATATGCCCAAGAAGTAAAATCAACAGAGGGAAGTTTATTATTAGGGAATTGGGATGGATTAAAAGTTCCCTTTTTATTTAGTGCAAATGGACGTCCATTTATAGAGCAGTTAAAAACGAAAAGTGGTATTTGGTTTGTCGATATTCGCAGTCCATATAATCACAGTCGTTCTATAAAGGGGTGGTATAAACCAGAAGGTTTAAAGGCATTGTATGAGCAAGATATAGAAGGGGCGAATCAGAAATTAGAGAATAATAGTACAGATTATCTGCGTTCTAAAGTAGGGTTGAGTCTAAGAGACTATCAAATAGAGGCTATAGAAGCAGTAGAACGCAAGATTATAGAATTTCCTGAAGATCGTAGAGCCTTATTAGAAATGGCTACAGGAACAGGAAAGACACGTACGATAAATGGGTTGATTTATCGCTTGATAAAACACAATCGCTTTAGACGTATTTTATTCTTGACTGACAGACGGTTATTAGCCACTCAAGCTCGAGATAGTATAAAACAAAATGTAGTAGAAGATCTAAATGCTTTCGGAAGTATTTACAGATTCGACGATCTAAAGACTGTGGTACCTGATGTAGAGACACGTTTGCATTTCGCTACAGTTCAGGCGATGGTGGCAAGGTTATTTAATGGAGAAGGGGAACCTATAACAGTGGATACCTATGACTGTGTCATCGTAGATGAGGCACACCGTGGGTATAATCTAGATAAAGAGATGGACGAAGACGATTTTGGTATTCGCAACGAGCAAGACTATATT
>JBOFGJ010000129.1:0-1606 GCA_051649065.1 Flavobacterium sp.
AATGCGTTGCCAACCATTCATTACATTAATAGCCATCATCCACTTTTGATTAGGAGTGATATAAGACAGTTTAACAGCAGATGAGAAATAAGGAGAATTCTCCGCCATCATACTACGTGTCATTGTCATAATATCAGCCCCTATATTACTCTCAAATCCAATATGAGAAGGCATAATACCTGCATCTAACCACAACTCTTGTGTTGGTGATAACTTCACTCCTACATTTGCTTCATAAATATTTTTTAAACCATCTGGTTCCCTTGCCAAGTTAGATTTCACATAAGTTCCCGCCATAAAAGCAAGATTAGCTCTTACTCTCTCTTTATTGTAACTCAACTTAGCCATTCCAAAGTTTAAGTTTACTTCATTATGACGGTTATATGAGTATAAAAAATTATTTAATTGCCCTGATTTAGGTTGATTAAAGTCATACATATAATACAACTCTCCATACGCTTGTACCTTTAGATCGTCTGTCCACTTGCGTTCTTGTGCTTGAACAGGTGTAAAAGCAAGCGCACCGATGACAAGTGCACTCGCTAAAGTAATTCTCTCTTTCATATTATTTTAAAGCATCTAATGCTATATTCAGTTCTAATACATTTATCTTTTGTGGACCTAATATTCCTAATAGAGGTTGTTGTGTTTGTTCAGCAACCAATTGCTCTAAACGACTTACTTCTATTCCTCTACTTTTAGCAATGCGAGCTATTTGTATTTTTGCCGCTTGAACCGAAATATTAGGATCTAATCCGCTACCACTGGCAGTAATTAAATCTACAGGTATATCTTCTTTTTTCACCTCTGGATTCTTAGTCATAAAGTCCTCAATACGTTTCTCTACTTCTGCTAAATATTCTGCATTGGTAGCTGCTTTATTACTTGCTCCTGAACCTGCTGCATTATATTCTACAGCAGATGGTCGAGACCAAAAGTATTTATCTGAAGTAAATGTTTGACCGATGTTTACATAGTTCTTTCCATTAGTAGATTCTACTGTAAATCCCTCTCCCGAATTAGGAGAAACTTTAGCAATACCCCACATCAGTAAAGGGTAAGCACCACACAACAACACTAATAATGCTGTCGTTAATATAATAGAAGGTAATAGATTTGTTTTCATTTGTTTATTACATAAATAGTGATACGAATAGGTCGATAAGTTTGATACCGATAAATGGTACGATAACTCCACCTAATCCATAGATTAATAAGTTGCGACGCAATAAAGCACTTGCTCCAATCGGTTTATATGCTACTCCTCTTAATGCTAAAGGAATCAAGAAAGGGATTATAATCGCATTAAAAATAACAGCTGATAGGATAGCGCTTTCAGGACTGTGTAGATTCATAATATTCAACCCTTGTAACGCTGGAATAGCTGTAATAAATAAAGCTGGTATAATAGCAAAGTACTTCGCTACGTCATTGGCAATACTAAAAGTAGTCAGTGTACCACGAGTCATTAATAGCTGTTTACCTATCTCTACAACTTCAATTAGTTTAGTAGGGTCATTATCAAGGTCAACCATATTACCAGCTTCTTTGGCCGCTTGTGTTCCACTGTTCATAGCTACTCCTACATTCGCTTGTGCTAAAGCAG
>JBOFGJ010000130.1:0-1329 GCA_051649065.1 Flavobacterium sp.
ATCGCTTTAGACACTACTTGTTTTGCCTGAAGAATGCTACTTCAGTTACGCTTGTACATTGTCCTTTAACCTGCCGTTATCGGCAAAAAAACTCATCTAAATAGATAATTTATTTCAAAAACTTGCCGATATCGGCAAGTTTAAATTTATATTTGTATTCTATTCTTGCCGATAACGGCAAATATTACAATACGTTTATGGATTATATATCAGTTAGTGATTTCTCTAAAAAATGGAATGTTTCTGAAAGAACAGTAAGAAACTACTGTGCTTTGGGCAAAATCCAAGGAGCTTTTATACTTGGTAAAACATGGAATATACCCATAGATGCTACACTACCTGAAAAAAATCAAAATAAGAAGTATAGTGATAATACTCTTCTAAACCACTTAAAAGAGCAAAAGGATATGAAGCTAAAAGGTGGAATATACCACCGTACGCAAATAGACCTAACTTATAATTCGAATAGAATAGAGGGAAGTAAACTAACACATGATCAAACCCGTTATATATTCGAAACCAATACCATCGGAGCTACCAAAGACAGCATTAATATAGATGATATTATAGAGACAACAAACCACTTTAGCTGTGTCAATCTTATCATAGATAAGGCAAAGTCTAAACTTACTGCTTCTATGATTAAAGAGCTTCACTATATACTCAAAACAGGTACATCTGATGCTCAAAAAGATTGGTTCAATGTAGGTGATTATAAAAAACTACCAAATGAAGTAGGAGGCAATAAAACTTGTCCACCAAAAGAAGTAGCTGATAAAATGCAAGAACTATTGACTACATATCACGATATAAAAAACAAAAGCATCAAAGATATCATAGACTTTCACTACCAATTCGAGATTATCCATCCATTCCAAGATGGCAATGGGCGTATCGGTCGCCTCATTATGTTTAAAGAATGTCTAGCTAATAATATTGTCCCTTTTATTATCGAGGATGACATCAAGATTTTTTATTATCGAGGTTTACAAGAATGGCCGACAATTAAAGAGTATTTATTAGACACTTGTCTATCTGCTCAGGATGACTATAAAGCCCTTCTACAATACTTTGAAATTGAACATCTATAACTAGTATATAATAGTGATTTAAGACAACTAATGAGTGATTATATTTCGTACCTTAATACTATATTTCACACCTGTTATACTCATGGAAAAAGCTATCAAAATCACTATTGCAGTTTTACTCTTAATGTGTCTTTTACAGTTGCCTTATGGGTTCTATCAATTCATTCGCTTTGTGGCCTGTATAGGATTTAGTTACTTTGCATACAAATCTTATTATAGAGAAGAAAAAACGGAGATG
>JBOFGJ010000131.1:0-1666 GCA_051649065.1 Flavobacterium sp.
AATTACTGTGTTAGTGCTTGCGCTAACACAGTATTTAAAAACTGAAAACTATGCAATCAAGAAAATTATATAAATCAGTTGCTTTACTAGGTCTAGCATTGCCAGCTACTACAGCAGTAGCACAGCAAGCTAAGAAAGATCAAGTAATGGTAAACCAAGGAAAGATTTCAGTAGCAGAAGGTGGTGTGATGTCTACTATCTATGATTTTGACAATACTGCAGAAGGGTATGTGAAGAATGATGGAACAGTATATTACTACAGTAACTTCAATAACGATAATATCTACGATCACAGTAATAACGCAAAGGGATCAAAAGCAGTGTTCACACACTTTGAAAATGGAACTGGAGCGCAAAACATCACAGGTAATCAGCTTTCTAATTTCTACGATGTAGTTTTAGATAACTCAACAAAAGAGATGGCTTTTGACCTTAAGAATGAGATGAACGTTAGAGGATCAGTAGATTTTAAAGACGGTATTATTAAGGTTGATTCTCTAAAAGGGATGTTGACTTTCCACCAAGGAGCTAAAGCATTAAAACCTACAGATAACAGCCATGCTGAAGGATATGTAGAGAAAATAGGTAGTGAGGAATTCCAATACCCTAAAGGGGATAAAGGACTTTATCGTTACGCTAGAATCACTGCACCAGAGCATGTGAAGGACGCGTATGAAGGAAAGTATAACTTAGATGATAAGAATTTCTTCAGAGCACGTAATGCTAAATCAGGTGTTATTAATCTGTTAAACGAACGCGAGTACTGGACTGTCGATAAAGGAACTGATAATAGTGAAGGAAATATCATGCTAACATTAAGTTGGGATGAGCGTACTACACCAAAAGAACTTTTGACAGATCCTGAGAAAGAACTACACATTGTGCGCTGGGATGCCAAACAACAATTGTGGGTAGATGAAGGAGGAGTAGTTGACTTAGCAAAGAAAGAGATTACTACACCAGCCAATGTTAGAGGATATGGATTCTTTACGTTAGCAACAGTTAAGACAGATTTAATCTTAGATGGAGATATCGTTATTTATAACCTTGTTACTCCTGATGGAGATGGTAAGAATGATTACTTCATTATAGATAATATAAATAAATTCCCTAATAACACAGTAGAAATCTATAACCGTTGGGGAGTTAAAGTATACGAAACGAAGAGTTATGATAGTGCAGGTAATGTATTTAGAGGTTACTCAGATGGTCGTGTAACAGTAAATAAAGGAGAGAAGTTACCTACAGGGACTTATTTCTATATCGTGAACTATGAGTACAAAGGTACGAAAGGATCACACATGGTTAAAAAATCAGGTTACCTACATTTAGAAAGCAATAAGTAAGAGAATAAATGAATATTCAACAAAACATAAAGAAAATCGGAATCAGCCTATTCGCCTTAGGTTGTTTTTCACAAATGCAAGCTCAACAAGATCCACAGTATACACAGTATATGTATAATACGAATATGGTGAACCCTGCCTATGCTGGTAGCCGTGGTACACTTAATGTATTCGGAATGTACAGAACACAGTGGGTAGGTCTAGAGGGAGCACCTAAGACAGCTAACGTATCTGTATCTACTCCATTAGGTGATAGTGGATTAGGATTAGGAGTGAACTTCACGAATGATCGTTTAGGAGCGATGGATGAGAACAATATC
>JBOFGJ010000132.1:0-1018 GCA_051649065.1 Flavobacterium sp.
CAGGCTAAGGGATATACACACATTGAGCCATTTGATTATCCAGATAAAAATGGAGTTATGCAAGTTAAAACAAGAATGAAATGGACTCAAAAAGGTCATATCTTTATTTATGAATTACTAAAGAAAAACGGAATTTTACCAATGATTGAAATTAATGACATCGCATAGGAGGGAACACTAATGGGGACTAATTTAGCTTTAGTATCATTGGATGATTTAGAGGTATTTATAGCCAAACAGACTATAAAAAATGAAGTTTGGAGTTCTAAACAAGCTGCTGATTATCTTGGATGTAGTGTAGCTCAAGTAAAAAAACAAGCAGCAGAAGGAACAATACCTGGTGCCAAAATAGGTGTTGAGTGGAAATTTAGTTCTATTGCTTTATTTGAGTACGTTAGCAAAATGAAATTAAACAGATAGGAGACATTACATGACACGCAAACAAGCATTAGAAAAAGCGTTAGTAATCATGGCTTACTACGAAAAAAGTGATGATTACGAAGAACATTTGAAAGAGCAACGCAAGGAGAAAGCTGGAGGTGTAAGGAAGTGTCAGACTTAACAATAATATTATCACTCACAGCAATTGTAGTTGCTCTGTGGGCGTATCTAAACATAAAGGAGAGGAAGAAATGAAACTAGAATACATCGAGCGCCAACACACAACTAGAGCATATCTACTTATGATTATAACATGCTTAGCTACATATAAATTCGGATTACTTGTATTGATCGCTTTGATACCACTATTTTTAGCAAGTTTTATGGATAGCGATATATCGAGTTATGAATACTCAGAAAGGAAAAAGTCACATGAAACTAACATATCTAGGCAACGATGAAGTTAAGATAGGTCGCACTAAATACAGGTTAATAAGTGATTTAACTAACACTATTATTGTTGAACTTAACAGCGAGCGTGTGCAATTTATCAAGAAAACAGGCGAGTTTGTTACATCTGGTACCAGAAGTATAGATAGAGGTTTACCTTTGTCTACTAGAAAATTTTGAAAGGAGT
>JBOFGJ010000133.1:0-2543 GCA_051649065.1 Flavobacterium sp.
TCTTTGATTTTCAGGACTCTCTAATGTAGGGTCTTCTTTTAATAGCTGTACAGAATTATGCCTCGCATAGACCATAATATCTTGATCCTTGACGATATCTGCTATTTTTAGAGGAAGTGTACCACTTTGTTGTTTTCCCATAATATCACCAGGACCGCGAAGTTTTAGATCGACTTCCGAAATCTCAAAACCATCATTAGTACGACACATGGTCTCCATTCTAATCTTAGAGTCATTACTTAGTTTGTCTCCTGTCATCAGGATACAGTAACTCTGCTCTGCGCCACGACCGACGCGTCCTCTAAGCTGATGTAGCTGTGATAGTCCGAAGCGCTCTGCACTCTCGATAATCATCACAGAAGCATTCGGTACATTTACCCCAACCTCAATTACCGTAGTCGCAACCATAATGTTAGTCTCGCCCTTGATGAATCGCTCCATTTCTCTGTCTTTCTCAGCGGGAGTCATCTGTCCGTGTACGATACTGACACTGTACTCAGGCAAAGGGAAGTCTCTAGAGATTCCCTCATAACCTTCCATTAGGTTCTTATAATCTAAGGTTTCGCTTTCGTCGATCAGAGGATAGACGATATATACTTGTCTACCTTTGGCTATTTCAGTCTTCAGGAAGTGCCATACAGCTAATCGCTTTCCTTCGAAATAGTGGTTTGTCTGTATCGGTTTACGTCCTGGAGGAAGCTCGTCGATCACAGAGATGTCTAAATCTCCATATAAACTCATCGCAAGGGTACGCGGTATAGGTGTAGCAGTCATTACTAACACGTGCGGAGGAAGGGTATTCTTAAGCCAAAGCTTAGATCGCTGTTCTACTCCGAATCGGTGTTGCTCATCAATGATAGCCAATCCAAGATTCTTAAAGATTACTTTATCTTCAAATAAGGCGTGTGTACCTATTAATATATGTAGTTCTCCCGACGCCAACTCTTCGTGTAACACACGACGCTCAGCAGTCTTGGTAGATCCTGTTAGTAGTTTGATATTTAAGCCTAGCGGTTGAGCTAGTTCCTGAATTCCAACAAAATGTTGAGTCGCTAAGATCTCAGTAGGTGCTACGATACAGGCTTGGAAGCCATTATCAAGAGCCAAAAGACACGTCATAAACGCGACAATCGTCTTACCTGACCCTACATCTCCCTGTAGCAACCTATTCATCTGAGCAGGAGCTCCCACATCGTTTCTGATCTCTTTGATTACTCTTTTTTGAGCACCTGTAAGTGGGAAGGGTAGGTGTTCCTTGTAAAATGTATTGAAGTAATCACCAACATTCTCGAATGGATAGCCTTTGATTTTATCTTTGCGAGCGATGTTTTTAATTAGCAATTGTAGCTGTACGTAGAACAATTCCTCAAACTTTAGTCTGAACTGTGCCTTGCCTAATATATCCGCACTCTTGGGAAAGTGGATATTGATTAGAGCCTCTTGCATAGAGATTAAGTTGAGTTTTCGCTTAAAGTCGTCTGATAAGGTATCTATAAACAGGGAATGAGTCTCATTAATGAGTTGCATCATCATCTTGATAATCGACTTATTTGATATTCTAGCACCAAGTTTCTCCGTAGAAGGGTAGACCGCCTGCATAGACGTAGCGATGTTCTTCTGGTGATCTTCTAGTAAGTCTAGCTCTGGATGAGGCATAGAGAACGTATTACTAAAACTATTTATCTTCCCGAAGGCAACATAAGGCGTGTTTAGCTTTAGATTCTCTTGTATCCACTTATATCCTTGAAACCACACTAGCTCTATCTGTCCTGTGCCATCAGAGAAAGTAGCAACAAGGCGCTTGCCTCGTTTTTGTTCTACGGTCTTGATATGGATAATCTTCCCGATTATCTGTACCTCGCTGTTATTATTATAAAGTTCGTTGATTTTATAATATTGCGTTCTGTCGATATATCGGTTAGGGTATAGGTGTAGTAGGTCTCTATAGGTGAATATACCTAGCTCGCGCTTAAATATGTCAGCACGCTGTGGGCCAACTCCTTTAAGGTATTCGATAGGTGTATCAAGTAGATTCTTAGACATATTGTTTAAATAAATACGTGGCTAAGATACGAATTAGATGTCCTTTGGGCAATTAGGAAGTGTAAAATCAAGGTGAATTGCTATAGATTATAGCTTAAGTACGCTAATTCAGTATAGCTAGATTCAAAGTTGCTTCACAGTAAGGGTAAAAAAAAAGCGAGCTGAAGCTCGCTTAATTACTATTTTTTAGTTTTTGAAATCTCTTTTACTAAGATGTACTTGATAGACGATGCATCAGCAGGTACATTCTCAAGTTTCTCACGTTTAATCTCAACTACATATTCGTAACCTTCTTCGTAAGTAAATCCTTCGATACCAGTGTACATATTAGTCCACTCGTCAGAACCTTCTTCTTTAACTTGCATACATTTCATAGGTGCTACTCCTGTGCAGTCTACTAATTTAGAAGCGATAGTTAGTGTTTGGTTCCCTAGAACTTCCTCAGGCGCAGCCTCAGTTGATTCTGTAGGAGTTGTTGTTTGTTCTGTTGTTTCTGTAAC
>JBOFGJ010000134.1:0-1697 GCA_051649065.1 Flavobacterium sp.
AATCCCTCTTTCTCCGCTGATTTATAAAAGATAACTTTTTAAAAGTTATCAAAAAAACACAAAACCTATGATTCACAATGAGTTATAGGTTTTTTCTTTTTTAGGGGTATCGCATTTTATTCAAAAATGCTCAAAAAAAAGTTACAGATTCGGTGCACAAAAAAACAGGTAAGCGATGTGCACCTTTCAACTGAGCAAACCCAGACGCCAAAGGGTGCCAGAGAGTTTTGAACTGTGTTTTTGGAACGTTTTAATTCGACATTTATTAATATTTAAAACAGTTGAATTATGTTAGAAAAACAGTTATCAATTAATTTCTTTCTCAAACCAAGTAGAGAGAAAAGTGATTTAAGAGGTGTTTACCTTAGAATCACAGTAGATGGTATTCGCAAAGAGACTTCTCTAAGTCACAAATGGGATATCAACAGATGGAACCAAAAAGCAGGTCGTGCCAATGGTGCTAAAGAAGATGCTAAAACGCTAAACTACATCTTAGATACAATCGTATCTAAGATTACCAAGTACAAATTAGAACTTTTAAGCAATGAAGAGTCTATTACTGCTTCTGTGCTTATGGATTATATCCAAGGCAAAGGAACTAGTAAGGCTAAAGTATTAGAAGAATTCCAAAAGCATAACGATGAAGTTTTTAAGTTAGTGCCTAAAGAGTATGCTATTGGAACACATGAAAGATACGTAACAGCAAGATCTCACGTAGCTGAGTATATCCGTTATGTATATGGCAAAGAAGATATAGAGTTTAGAGAACTCAATTATGAGTTTGTAATTGGCTACGAACACTATTTAAAGACCGTTAGAACGTGTTCTAACAATACAGCTATAAAGTATATCTCAAACTTCAAGAAGATTGTTTTAAGAGCTGTAGCAAAGGGAATTATTTCTTCAAATCCTTTCGTACAATATAAACCTAAAAAAACTAAGCTCAATAAGAAACCATTAAGCAAAGAAGAGTTATCAATTTTAGAAAACAAAGAGTTTACTAATGAGCGATTAGCTACTGTTAGAGATGTGTTTGTTTTTCAGTGTTATACGGGGCTCGCTTATATCGATGTTTTCCAATTAAAGAAAACTGATATTACAAAAGATGAAGAAGGTAATCTGTGGATTAGAACCAACAGACAAAAGACAGATGCTAATATTACTATACCACTACTTCCCAAAGCTATTGAGATAATGGAAAAACATAAGGATCATCCCGCTTGTATTGATAAAGATATTGTGCTTCCTGTTCGTTCTAATCAAAAGATGAATGAGTACTTAAAAGAGATTGCCTCACTTTGTGAGATAAGCGAATTAAACACCCATAAAGCAAGAAGAACTTTTGGAAGTACTGTAACTCTTGGTAACGGTGTTCCTATTCACGTAGTAAAGGAAATGTTAGGTCATCACTCTGTTAAACAAACAGAGGAATACGCTTTAACTGAAGAGGAAGCTATTAAGAATGAAATGCAGATTTTAAAAGGTAAACTTGAAGGGAAATCAAATAAGCAAACGGATAATTACACTGACTTACTTGAAGGTTTAAAAAATCTAAATTCTGATAAACTAGCTCAGCTAACTACTTTTATTAATCAGTTAAATGGATAGTATAAACACCCTTGAATTCTCTACATTTTCTAACAATTCAACTGTAGTTTTGCAGATAAGGAATTCAAGGGAGTCAATTTTCAACTTTT